>JAAXKN010000022.1:7501-73534 GCA_025612375.1 Ignavibacteria bacterium | reverse complement strand
GAATACTTATGACCCTAATGCCATTTTACCTGGGGAATACTTATGGCCCCTGACAAAAGTATGAACGCAAAGAACTAATGCGCTTTACCATTTGATTATTGTTAAAAAATCTGTAATGGGAAGCCCATAATTCGAAAACATCGTTAGATAATAATTTTTTTATAGAAATATTTTTCTCATACAAATTAGAAATCGAATGCTCTAATAAATCCGTGAACTTATCGGACAAATTCAATTCCGTAAAGTTATCAGCCACTTCATAAATTGATTTTGAATTATATTCTTTAAATGGATAAGCAACGTAATCTTTTATTTTTTGTTTTTCTTCAGTCGAAGTAATTTCGACTTCACGCCAAAATTTACTTTTAAAATGGTCATTAATTATGTCTTGAGCAATCTGAAGCTCTTTAAAAGAATTATCTAGGTCCAAAGATTTGATGGAACCTTCGAAAATATATCCAATGTCATGTAAAATACTTACAAAAGGCCAAATACTAATAAAAATATCATCTTTAGCTTCTCTATTTATTCTTTTCGTATAATTAAGAAATGATTTCCTATAACAGGTAGAATTTTCATAAAAATAAAAACCTATAAGATAGTTATATAGTGTGTGTGATGTATGATCACGTTGTTTTTCGTAATTGATATTACCGCTAATCTCTCTTCTCAAAAGTGACTCTCTAAAATATTGTGCATCATCAATATCGGTTGATTTTAATAGCTTTTTTGATAGTTTTAAAGCATATTTTAATCTTGCATCATCATTTGTGGAAAACAAAAATTCTTTTACTAAGAGTAGTGCGGCTGCATCTTCACCTTCCTGTGGAAAAATTAAACGAGGAAAATCTTCAAAAAACTGCATTAATACAGATGGAAGATTATTTTTTAGCAAGAAATTTCCAGGTTTTTTTTTTCTAGACATAATTAATTCTATATCCTTAAATTCTTAAGATCTAAATAAAATTGATCGTTTATCATAATTAAGCCAAAACATAATTAAATCTGAAATGAGTTTCAAATTGTTTAATTATGTTGAAAAGTGGAAAGCAATCTGAAGGAAAAGGGTGAGTTATAACTTTTTCTTCAGATTATAAGTTCCAGCCCCAAAACTCCAATCGAAAATATCTAAGATAAGATATCTAGTTAAAGAAAAAGGCTAATCTAAACGATTAGCCTTTTAGAAAATTAACTCGACCAACTATTGAACTGAAAAGTCCATAAAATAAGTTTCTTCATCAATTTTATAAAAATCAACATCAGTTCTTCCATATCTAACCAAATCTTCTTTTCTCACCTCTGCTCCATTAGGCAATCCAAGTCTATTTCTAAAATATTCTCCAAGTAAACTGTTGTTTAATGTGGAGTGAATTGCTTTGCCATTGTCTTGAGCTCGCGCACAAATAATAGACTTTTTGTCATCAGTAAGAACTGTGAAATGAACTGGGCGCGGGGGAAAGAAATTTGTTTTGTAAATCGAAGAGGGTAATCGAATATAAGCCTGATTTGGCTCTCTTCCTACTTCCGGCCGCTGACCCCAGTTAAGTCCGGAACGTTTTGGCAAATCACCTCCTCTTTCCAAGAAGGAAACTGTAACTCTAGGGAACGCACTAACATCAGATAAAGTGTACATTGATTCTTTCTCCTCATCTGTTGAATAATTTTTAGGTGTTCTTTCTGGTATGTAAAATTTAATGTAATTGTCAACTTCACCATGTGTGCAGTAGATCGATTTTCCTTCAAGGAAATTGTAATATCCTAAAGCTTCTTTCGGATCACAAGGTTGCATAACTTCCAATTGGCACTCACTGAAACCTGTTTGTGTATAATTAGCTGAGCCGCAAAAAGCATAAACTGGAGTATTCTCCTTACACCAAATATAAACTTTTGAATGAACAGCGGGCGGATCATATAGATAACTGCATCGGAACTGGTTTTTTGAAAGTGATTGACTCAACTGGATAAAGCTTATGTGATCTTTTAATGGCAATCCTCCATCAGGGCACATACCGATTAGCAAAGAAATATTGATATGTGTTTTTAGTTTCTCTTCAATTAATTCTATATGTTTAGATGCCATCGTAGGAGAAGCAAAACCTGATACAATAAAAAGACTATCAGCCCCTTTTTTTACAGGCTCAATAAGAATTGATTTAATAAGATGACCTGTCAGCATATAACGTCTCCATTTATTCCAGAGTTACCCAAAGTTTATTTCGAGTAAATTATTATTGTAAATCCGCTATCCTTCCAATTCTAAATCTCAATATTAGATGTAATTTGTGGATATTCAATTCCGGCGAAACTTTTAAGGACCGATTCTAAAATAATCTTAACTCCCGAAGGGGGAACAGCCATTCCTATTTGCTTACGGACACTTTCTTTGGAACCAGAGAAAATAAAAGTATCAGGAAATGTTTGGAGCCTAGCCCGCTCTCTATTTGTCAACGCACGATTTTCCTTCCAGTGGTAAACATGTGTCCCGCCGCCTCCGCTTCCTGTTATTGTATAAGCAGGTTTAGATTCATCTAATCTTTTGTATATTTGACTTATTTTTGCACTCTTTACGTTTAATTTTAGATGTTGGGGGAGATCAGCTGTAAAAGCATTTTCGCCCTGCTTAATATACTTCAGTCTTTCAATTACAACGTCAGATTGATTAGTAAGCTCATTATTTGGCGCATCTTTTGGTATTGGAGGATTCTCAATAGCATTTTTACAGCTTACATTGATAGCCTTATAAGGAAGTGGTGAAGGAATACCAAATTTTATATTCAAATCCTTTCTTATTCCGATTATTATAATCCTATGTCTTGATTGAGGAACGCCATACAGGTCGAACTTATAAAGATGAGGATATACTAAGTATCCAGCACTGGATAGCTCACTCAATATCTTATCAAAGGCTGTTCCATCGTTTGAATTTCTAAGTCCACCAACATTTTCTGCAAGAAACCATTTAGGTTTGAAAAATTTTAATGCTTTTACACCATATTCATATAATGGTCCATAAATACCATCCATGCCTTTCTGTTCACCTACGACGCTAAAATCATTGCAGGGAAATCCAAAAGCAAGAGCATCTATTTTTGAAATATTAAGAAGTTTATTGTAATCCAGCTTCCGAATATCCTCGCAAATTACACTTTTGGGATTGTCGGGGCATATATTATTGCGGAAAGTCGCACAAGAATCTTTATCATAATCTGTTGCCCAGACATGTGAAATTTCAAAAACTTCTTTATCTGTACAGGCTTTTGCCATTTTTGCAGCTAGTCCAATCCCCCCTGGACCACTAAACAGTTCTCCAAGTCTAAAGACCATATTGTCCTTTTTATAGTATTCTAATTCGAAATATTTTGATTTCAATAATACGCATTAACCCAATACAATATCAATCTGATTTAGTGATTTTCTTAACAATACTTTCTAAAGTATGATCCTTCTTTTGGGGTCTAGTTAACTCACATTCCCACACCGTAATCACTTTCCATCCAAGTTTTTCTAAACTTCTTTTTACTGACTTATCTCTTTGCTGGTTAGATTCAAATTTTTTTCTCCAATAAATAATGTTTGACTTTGGCATTGTTGCTCTGCTGCAATTTGGATGCCTGTGCCAAAAACATCCTTGAATAAATATAACAGTTTTGTATTTTGATAAAACGAGATCAGGCTTACCCGGTAATACTGCGCTGTACAATCTGAATCTGAATCCTTGTTTGTGTAAAAATGATCTTACAATTAGCTCGGGTTTGGAATTCTTTGAGCGGATCCGGCTCATATTCCAGCTTCGTTTCTCCTTTGATAAATGATCTGCCAATATGAACAACCTTTTATTTATTTCTCATTATACTTTTAGGCTATCTTTGAATCTAGAGCTTGCTTTCAATTTCGGACAACATTTTCTCGGATTTATCCTTATCAAGATATTCAAGTACAGTCAATGAAAGACGCTGCATATACTTCTTTATAACTGACCTATAAATCTTTCGATTCTTAGCTGACAGATTCTCTACCAGGGAATTGATAGAATCATATGTTTGACTGCATCTTCTTTCCATGCAATCATCGACAAATTGCTGTCCGGCTTTAAAAAGTTTACTTGTGAGATTATAATTCCCGTCCTTTTGTGTAAGCTGAGCACCAAGCCAGAGTCTATAAAAGGTATTCTTCCTTATCTCGCCAAGAAATCTATCCCTGGTAATTGTTGACTCAAAGGGTTTCCATCTATGCCTCACAAGTTCGGGAAATTGTGCAACAGATAGAAAGAACCAAATCTCTTTGTCGGCAGCTTCTCCAGGAGTTAGATTTAACTCTTTATGAATTATCGGAGCAAGATATGCATCAATACCTGGATCATACTTGGGATATTTATTGATGCAAAAATCGACTGCTTTTTTCAGCTCCGTCAGATCAACTTTTCTTCCAAAATCTTCATACAGATCTGAATCATTTGGGAGGACTTTATCGCTATCGCCAGACAGGAATTCTTCATCTACAAATTTCTGCCCATTTTTGTTAAGTTTCTTTAGTTCCATTGTTTACTCTGTCCAAGTTATGTTTAATAGAGAGGATATAGCTTTCTCAGTATTAATCTTCTGACTTATTACTAGCTGTAGATGTGAGAAAATTTCAGCAAATCTTTGATAATCATTTATTCTGGAGAGAAATTCATCAAGAATTTTTTCATTTTCCGAATTATCTATTACTTTATGAACAAATTGTAAAAGTACTGCTTTCTGCCAATCAGATAATTCCTCAGCTTTCTTTATCCCGATACTTGAGGAAAGGATTAGCGCCTGCCATATTGATTGACTAATATTGTTAAAAATAGCATCTCTGATTGCCGATACTTTACCATAATGACTCTTATTTTCAAAATAAACTTTTAAATTTGGTATACCTTCATTTAGGTAGAGTTTCGGTGCATCACCCTCAAAATCTAAATAATACATCTCATTTTTGTATTTTTTCCTAATCTTATTTCGAGATTGGCTAAAATTCTCCCACTCTATATGAAGATGCTGTCCCGGAATTGCTGAAGACTTATAGATGACAAGCTTCCATTCATTTGAGGATAGGATTTTTTCGCCCATTCGTTTTGCATAGCCTGATACGGGATCTGGAGAATCTGCAGATCTTACTATCACGAATGAAAACTGTACTTCATTCGAAATATCTTTTTTATCAATTTTGAGCTCTCCTTCCCATTTCGTATTTCCTTCCACTGCCTGCATTTTTATGAATTTCCGCCATTTTGCTTCTTTACACGAATATATAATCAATGCCTCATACCCCGGTGAGTAGGATTCAGGAAATGGAAATACGTCATTGATCCAATTACCGTCTAGTTCAATTGAAAGTTTGATGGCGGCTTTATCCCAGTTCTGATCTGTTAAATCAATTGTAAAATTATCTTTATCAACAAATTCCATTTTTTCTTTATGATCGAGTAAAAAAGAAGAGATGGTTAATTCTATTTGAGAGTTTAAATAGCTATAAGGATAAAAAACCTCCTTTTTTGTTATTAAGACCATTAATCTTCCTCCTTTGCAGCAATGTTTATTTGAACTTTGCAGGAATCTGGGTCAACCGGATAAGAATCAGGTCTTGTATCGCCGCTAAATTCGACTACATTTCTCCCCGCAGGAACGTTTATTATTGCCTTATGATCTATGATTTTAGAATTTCCAGTTGATACCGTTAATTTATTAATAATTGCATTCTCTGTTTCGTTTTCTTCATCAAGAAACTGAAACTTAACTTCAGCTGTCCAGTTCTTCTTTATTTCAGGATTTGCTTTGATTCTACCTTTAAAATTCCAAATGTCATTTTTCAGATAGGCGCTCATATTATCAAATTTAAATAAGCGTTTTTCACCTCCCCCTGCTTCTCCTTTCCCCAGCCGGAATTTCTGCTGCAGCAGTTTGGGCCCTTCTTGTCCTTGAGGAATATCTTCTGAAACCTCTTTTCTAAGGACATTATAAACGTTTCTTTTCATTTCGGCTAGTGCAGAATTAGAGCCTCGTTTATAAAATTCATGCAGTTTAGAATAAGCATCCCAATCATTATGTGACGGAGGTTCGGCTGTAGTTAGAAAAATTTCCAATGTTTCATTGCATGGATCATTTTCAATTCTGCCCTTCCCGCAAACTAAAAAGGCATGGAAGGGCTTTGCGGTCATTGAAATATCTTGTTTGTTTTCATACTTAATTATCATTCGTGATCCACGAAAAAAACCTAAGTAGTTTATCCTATATTTTTCCTCTTTAGGGTCAGATAATCTTATTATTAAAGTTGCTTTGCAATGAGTCGTATGACCTGAACTATCTATTCTAGGGGGGATAGCAACTTCTATTTCTCTTTTTATTACATCTCCAATGCTGGTTAACTTTTCTTTTAATGTACCGCTTTCATATGCCTTTAAAGCCTTTACAAATGGACTTGAGATTCCCTCTTCCTTAATGTCCTTGTGAAGTCGGAGTTTTTTGTTTTCCCATAATTCGAAAGAAACTTCAAGACTGGGAGCAGAGCAGAAAATACAGGGCCAAAACCATTCTAGAACAGCTTTCTCCATATCGGCAATTATTTCTTCTATTTCCCTTTCTTTATCTTCATTTGGCTCGTAAAATCCCGCGATTAATATAGAAGTGCCGGATTGAATTTCTGAACCTCTTCCAATCTTAATTTTTTCAGCAAATTCTTCCGCATTATTTCCCCACATGGATACAGATCTCTTTCCTTGGGAAATGCTTTCTATATTCCCATACCAACCGTCTGCGGTATATTTGTCCTTGCCGATTTCATGCCAAGTTAGGTTTGCTCGTCCTATCAGTCTGCATGTTTCCTGTGTCTTCCCAACATATTTCAAGTGTGAATTAAAGAACACGACTGAAATTTTTGAAAATGCCCATAATACAGCCTTGCCCAGCCCGTGACTCCCTCCAGCATTGCCAGATTGTTTATTGCTAAATAATTCATCTCGGACTAAAGATGAAAAATTCATCCTTTCGTGTATTGGTTCTTCATATCCGAATTCAGGACCGCACAAGCCGCTTGTATTTTTTTCTTCAATTATTAAGAGCAAAAGTTTTTTCTTTTTTTCAATCTCTTCAAGCGCTCTTTTCAGTTTCGCACCCTTATTTCCATTCCTGCTGGTTTTGATATGCTCTCTGAGATTATCCCATTCTATTTTATTTAGGAATTCATGAAGCTCTTCACCAGACAACTCGATAAATTTAAATGTAATTTGGGCAGGGGATTTTTGATCCTCTTCTTTTTGATCTTTTGTATTTTGAATTACCTCTCTGATGAATGTAGATAAATCTGTTGCAAATACTTGTTCGGCGGGATCGCCCATAAGTCTTTTCCCTGAAGCAGGTGGTTCGTCAAATATCCAACCTCTTGACATTTTGATACCTTTAGTGTAATTGTTAATGATCTATAATCATCATTCTTGGGCTCAGAGATCTTTAGTTCTCAGTTATCTAGTCCTTTTGTGGAAATATATTCTTGCATATTTTATAGTTAAGTATTATTTCTTCTTTCTTTCAAGTTCTCTTCTAATCAGCTTATATATAGTATTGCCATCGTAGTCCATTTCAACAATATCATATACAAGCTTTTTTTTTGTATAATCGATATTTAATTCATTGAAAAAGCTTTTTGTATTAAGGTAATAGTAGTCTCCAGCCTTATTTACTTTAAGTGCGTTTTCATCAAAGTCATTTGTATGCATAAGATATAAATTACTATCTCTTGTATCGGATCCATTAGTGCCGATTTTTACGTAGCTTTTTTCATCAATATTTAATTTCTTTACTGCGCCGCTTGAAAATCCCATGTTCCCATCTCTGTGAACGGTTAATTTAATAATGCCTGTAGCTAGTGCCGGTTTCCAAAAATTTATTTTCATAACAATCCTTGTTGGTTTATGTTTAAAATAGCAAAAAACTTGTGTCATGTCAAGTTCCAATTTAATAGAAATTAATAAATCAAATAGTATTGCAATTTGTGTGCTCATTTGTGCGCTGGAATGGTTCTGTTGTATTCGATTTTTATGAACTTCATGTGGGGCTATTTCGATACGATAAATGTATGATTTGAAAATTCCCCATAATACAAATTTGGGACTTTTTCTGTGAGGAATCTGCACTCTACACCTTTATGAAATCTTTTTTCGGCAATTGATTATTATCAGGCAGGCAAAAGGTGGAAACATAATTTTATATCCCCACCCCCGCCAAAAATCAGATCTCTGCCGCGTGATGGCTGCCGAAAAAGGCCGCTATTATAGTGCCGAATAACAGCATGGCTAAAACACCCCCTATCAGCATCCAGAGCAATGTGGCTTTGGCCCAGTTCGCTTTGTTTGCATTTACTCCGCCTCCGAAGGCCCAGACAAATAACATCACTATGCCTACAACCGGTATGGCTGTTATCAGAATCGTTATAAACCAGTCGCCTGTGCTGATAGGATAATTTGAGGCTGAAACACCTGACTCTCTTCTTTCTTCTGTGTAAACTTCATTCATACCCATGCTCCTAAGTGTTTGTTTTATTTGATGTTAATGAAAACAAAATCTATATAAATGTTGTTATATCAGCAGAAGCGGACCTTTAGAATCGACCAGGGCAAGTTAATACATTAAATATTAAGAGTAAATGAAATGTTTGTAAGGCTAAATATTATTGAAGTATGGTATTATTGAGTGGAATTAAGAGGCGGAAACATTGTATCTCCGCCTCAGCTTATTTTACATGTCCCATGAGTAACGGTGAGTGTAGGCTTTGTATACTACGTAGGCAAGTATGCCGGCTATAACGCCAAGTATCAATACCCATATAAGCATAGCCTTAGCCCAGCTGCTCTTGTTCTCGTTCGCCCCGCCGCCAAATGCCCATACAAAAAGCATTATTAAACCGATCAGCGGTATGGCTGTTATTAATATGGTTAAAAACCAGTCTCCTGTTGTCACACTAGGATTTGCACCTGTATTACCTGCAGATGTAGCATTCGAAGCGGCAGCATTTGATGTCTCCTGTCTTTCCTGAATATCAGTATCGTTCATATCCTGTATGTCCGTATATTTGTTTTAAGTTGTCTGTGCGGTAAAAATGATAAAAATCAAAATTTACCCCGTTTAAAATAACAAAGCTCCGCGTAAAATCCTCGGAGCTTTGCCATTTTTCATCCTCCGGAACCGCTTAATACCTGCATACCTCGCCGCATAAGAACCTGTGGAAGAAATAAAACTTCACTGCGTCAAAATCATCACGGTCCAGGTAATCTATTATGCTGTAGTATATCTCCCTTATCTCAAGCTCCAGCGCCTCACGGCTCGAGGTGTATAATATGTTGGTGGGGTAGTAATTGCCCGCTACGGGATTGTATAATATGTCGTCGTACCTGTCCTTCTTCCAGATGCTTACCCCAACAACGGGCTCACTGCCGATGGCGTAAATGGACGATTCGAACGATATGTACGTGGAGGGATTTACTTCGTAACCGGGATAGCGGATCTCCCGCTCGGGATGCGTGTCGGGACAAAACCTGAACTCAATGCCACGCATGGCGTTGATGTCCCTTATCACGCTTAGGGGACCCGTGGGGTAATTGCACAGTATCTCCTTTAAGATGTTGTTCATCGCTATGTTTAAGTACCGCCTCTGCTCCGGAAGAAAGGAACATTCACGTACCATATACAATTCCAGGAATGCATTGACAAGCCGGTTCTCATCGGTTTTCATTGTGACCTCCTTTATGTTGATGTCGTAATCCATATCCAATTTTGCAGATGGCGTATTCTGCATTAATTACCCCTATAGGCAGAGCGTCCCTTCGGGACTTGCTGATTGCGTAATTAAAAATGCTCTCCCTGGCCCTGCCTTTGGGTTTTACAGTTGAACGTCGAACGTAGCACGTTGAACCTGTAGAGATTTACGATATTTTCTCTGCTCCAATTGGATTGGAATTTGAAGGTTTACATGAGGATTTTGTTCTTTGAACCATTACCATACTTCCTTATGATAAATTAAGGCTCCAATGAACACTTGCGGTAAGTGTAAGTTTGTAAATTGTTTTAATTTTTGTTGTGCTCTGGAGCAACAAAAACGTTCGATGTGCAAAGTCCAACGGGAAGAAATGGCGATAGTAAATTCTGCTTCCCTTATGATGCTTTCTGCATCCCGGAATAGGAATGAATGCTTCTCAATACATCCTGCAGCTGATCTTTCAGAACTTCAACATCATAAAGGTTCTGCAGGTTCAGCCAGAATGTCTCGGACATTCCGAAAAACTTTGCAAGCCTTAAGGAGGTATCGGGCGTAATTCCCCTTTCTCCATGCACTATCTCATTAATACGCCTTGCCGGAACATTAATCTCCTTGGCAAGCCTGTACTGTGTGATTTCCATTGGCTCCAGAAACTCTTCAAGCAGTATCTTCCCTGGATGTACCGGGGCGAATTTCTTAACTGTTTCTTTTCCGGTTTTCATATAAATAACCTTTCTTTATTATAGCAGAAAGCTTCTGCATTCTTTGCAAAACTAATGATAATCAGTTACTTCAACATCAAAGGCATTAGAATCCTGCCAGTAAAAACAAATACGGTATTTCTGATTTATTCTGATGCTGAATTGCCCTTCACGGTCCCCGCTCAGTTTTTCCAGCTTATTGCCAGGAGGAACTCTTAAATCTTCCAATCTCACAGCAGCATGAATCATTGCTAATTTTACCCATGCTTTTTCAAGGAGATTTGCCGGGACCGCCCGTGAGTGTTCCCGGTTGAATATCTTCTCGGAATCCGAGTTCTTAAATGAGCGTATCATATAATGCAATAATAACGCTTTCCGTTATTATTAGCAAGTCAATTGGAAGGGATATTTTGTAATTAAACCGGCCTTTAATCACGGTTTGTGCTTATCCGTTCCCCCTGCCTTCACTTTTTAATTTTTAATTGAGATTCTATCCTTACGCACGTCATAGTAAGCGACCCTCCCACGGGAGCGTCATTAAAGAAGGTTACGTTTTCATCCTCTTCCTTCAATGCCAGCGCGTAGAGTAACGGCAGGTAATGCTCGGGCGTGGGAACGGCCAGGTGTATTGCCGTGCCCTGCTGCTTGTAGTTTATAAGATGAGCGTGATCGCCCTGCATTATATATCCTTTCATCTTGTCACTCGCCTCCAGCGCCCAGTCGTATGCGTAGCCCGGTTGGGTCAGCTTGTCCCACGCCACCATCCCCAGGTTATGCACCATGTTGCCGCTTCCCATAATTAAAACACCCTTTTTCCTGAGCGGCGCAAGCTCTTTTGCAAGCTCGTAGTGGTACTGCGGCCCCTGATTATGATCCAGACTCAGCTGCACTACCGGAACGTCCGCTTCGGGATACATGTGCTTTACCACGCTCCAGCAGCCGTGGTCCAAACCCCATTTGCTCTCAAACTCAACATCCGTCTTTGTAATAATTTCCCTCGTGTCGTGCGCAAGGGCGGGACTCCCGGGCGCGGGATACTCCACGCTGTACAGCTCCCTGGGGAAACCCCCGAAGTCGTGTATAGTTATGGGCTTTTCCACGGCCGTTACATACGTCCCCCTCGTTTCCCAGTGCGCCGAGATGCACAGTATGGCATTGGGGCGGGGAAGCGTACGCCCGGCCTCGCGCCAGCCTTCAACAAATTCGTTCTCCTCAATTGCATTCATGGGCGATCCGTGCCCTACAAAAAGCACCGGCATCTTCTCCGTTTTCGTGAACCGGTCCGTCATTTTTATAAATTCTTTTGTATTCATGGCAATTCCCTTCAATAAGCGGCTTTATTATTATACTTATTTTTGTTAAATATGTCCTGCCGGTTTAACACGGGCCGGCAGGTCTTTATCTTAATATAACAAGTCTTACCTTAATATATAATATGAGAGGAAATCTTTGAGAAAGCCAAATAAAATTCTTAGCCTCGGCATGCTTCTGATAGGAATTACTTATATACTGAAACATTTTTACGCCGGACTGCCGGATTTTCTTGAGGGATTTATGATCGGACTGGGACTGGCGCTGGAACTGGCGGGAATTTTTGGCGCATCACCGGCCTATCCCAAGCTTCACAGCCTCAAAACCAGGCTTTTAAAAAAGCTCTTCAGGCAGAACGCCTGACAGTATGGCGGTTATAAAAAAGCCCCGGACCTTATTAAAGGCCGGGGCTTTTTTAATGCGTGAAAATCTTAGTATGTCCTTATTACAAAATCATCGAACCATGCTTCCGTAAGCGTGTTGAACGCATAGATAATCGGTCCGGCACTCCTGTCCTTTATTGCCTCAAGTGCAAATCCGGCCATTTTGCCATTAATATAGAAATACATAAGTCCGTTTACCTCGCATTCCACTTTCAGGCGGTAGATCTTTGTGCCCGGCTTTGTATCGTCTTTAAAGGGCTGAGGCTCCTTTATGTCCATTACATAATTTCCATCGGCATCAACCAGAAAGTCGCTGCCTCCTATTCTAAGCCCTGCGCCCCTGCTGTGCGCGCTGCTCATAAGGCCCACAGTAACCTCCACGCTGAAGGCTTTTGAAGGCCTTCCCTGATCGTCGAAAGAAGGAAGCACATCGTTGTTTGCCTGGTAGAAAGGCTGGTTGGGATACCTTGTGCTCGACCTTGTTTCAGTATACAGCATGTTGCCCGACGTATACTGCGACACGTCCGAGCCGGTATATGCCTGAAGCTCGGGGAAGCGGGCCGCAAGGTGAAGCTTTCCCTTGTCTGTAAGAAGGATCTGGTTTCCCGACCTGTCCATCCCCTGCAGCGAGGGTTTGTCCAGATTATAGTCTTCCTTAAAGGTTATTTTGTTTAGTTCAAATACCGGCTTCGAAACCTTAAGCTCTTTAATTGTCAGGTTCTCAATGCCTGCGGTCTGCTTGCCGAATACCAAAAGTCCCGTTGAATACCCGAAGACTCCGTAGAAGGGAAGTATATCCACAAGCTGGTTGTCTATATAATACTCCACAAAGCTTCCGCATTTTTTCACCATAAGCGTATTCTCAGTGCTCTTAAGGAACCAGGGCGCCTTCTTCCAGCCGGTTGTAATTGTATTGTCATCAATGAAGCTGATACATTTGAAATAGCCGTCGCGGCTGATCAGAAACTCATTTGCATGCTTCCAGTCCCTCTGCCCCCATACAATTCCATAACCCTGCGTGGTATCGCCGCTCACCCATTTAATTTTCTCGCTGATAATAAAATCCTCTTTGGGATCTATATAGAACTCGTCCCACACGGCATGGCCGTCACCGGTGCTGTGTGTGCATTCAAGAATGCCGGGTTTCCAGAGCTTGGTAAAGCCGTTCTGTGTGTTTTTATCGGAGAAAGGGCCCTCGTTCTTCTGCAGTGTCTCTTCGGCAGTTGTAACTTCCTGCAGCACTTTGGGATATGTTCTTGCCTGGGTTATCTTCAGGTTGTCGAATAATACCTTCTGCTTATTGTAAACTATAAATCCCGCCTCGCTGCCTGCAGGACTTATGTTTTGTGCCTTAAGGGCCAGTGTGCCGTTAACATAAAAATAAAGTGAATCCCTTACTTTTGATATCTTTATGAGGTTTTCTGCCCCGGGCTGATAACTGGCGGAGACTGCGGTTTCCTTTCCTGAAACTGCATTCAGGTAGCGGCAGCTTCCTTTTTGATTAAGAGAAAACTCCTGGTATCCTTTCCAGTTAAAGTATCCCCATAAAATGCCGTAGTAGCTGCTGTCTGTACCGCTTACCCATTTTGCAGTGCACTGTATTTCATAATCGCCGCCTTCGGAAAGGAATACGTTTTTGGAAGACTTAAAAGCATCTTTGCTTCTGCTTTCAAATGAATATACACCGTCTTTTACGCCTTTTACAGAACTGGAATCTTTATCGCTGCCGGCCCAGTTGTTCCTGTTGTCGCTGAAGTCGTCCGAAAGCAAAGTAACAAGCCTCGTCCCGGCTGCCTTCTGGTTCACCTGATCCATATACACTGCAGCGTCAGCGTCCCCAAGCTCGGTAACTACCAGCTTGTCATATTTTACCTTCATCTTTGCGTTAAGCACAAGTCCTATCTGTTTTCCTGCAAAGCCGTCCGCTCTGATGGCATCCACAAAAGAAGGAACCAGCTTATCCTTCAGGTCATCAATAAAAGTATCGTTCAGGTAAAAGCCTATCCAGTCGTTAATCTTCACGATCCTGATCTTGTTGGAATAGTCCCGTGCGTAAACGCTCTGGTTTTTTACCCATCCTGTGCTTTCAATAATGCCCTGGTAAACGTGTGTTATTTTATAGAAGCGGGTGGGAGTAACCAGAAACTGGTAATAGTTGTTCCAGTTCTTATAGCCGAAGATTATGCCGTAGCTGTAGTTGTCCTCACCCTCAACGAGCTGGCATTCGGTTTCAATGGAAAAGTTCTTTGAATAGTCGAGCGCTGTCTCCCTGAAAATCTCGGTGCCGTTATCGTTGGAAGTTTCAATTATGTAGCAGCCTTCGTCAATTGAGGTCTCAACCTTATCCTCATCAAGCATGGGCCAGTTGTTGCTGTTGTCATAAAACGATTCGTCAAGAATAACCTTTGAGCTCTGCGCGCATATTGGAGCAGAAAGGACAAGTGCAAGAAATAGCAGTCCGGAAAGTTTTTTCATTAGTATCCCCCTAATATATTTGAAATAAGAATTTGCCTTCGGGCTGGAGAGAAAGAGTAAATGTTCAGGTCCAATAATAACATAAAAAGATCTTTTTGGCCACAATTATCTTCTTCTTCCTTCAGTTTAATGAAACTATTGCTGCATTAAATCCGTTTAAGTTGAAAAGAAAAACTGCTTTAAAAAGCATTTGCTGTTAAGGATATTTTTAAGAGGATTTAATGAATACAGATAATAAAATGAAGGTGGAAGTCTGGAGCGACATAGTCTGCCCGTTCTGCTATATGGGTAAACGCAAGTTTGAAATGGCGCTTGAACAGTTCCCATATAAAGATAAGGTACAGGTGGAGTGGAAAAGCTTCCTCCTTAACCCCGATGCCAAAACCGATACTTCAATAAACGTATACGACTATCTTGCGCGCCAGAAAGGCTGGAGCATGGAAAAGGCCCGTGAGATTAACCGCCAGGTTACAGAAGCCGCCGCCGGGGTTGGACTTGAATATAATTTTGATAAGGCGGTTGTTGCAAATACGCTTAAAGCCCACGCCTTCCTGCAGTTCGCAAAGAAAAAGGGAATGCAGAATGAAGCCGGAGAAAAACTCTTTAAGGCTTATTTTACGGAAGGGAAGAATGTGGACGACATACCCGTACTGGTTGAAATAGCCGGTGAACTGGGTCTCGATACCACGGGACTTCATGAGGCACTTGAGAATGGAACCTACATGGATAATGTGCGCGCGGACCTATATGAGGCTCACCAGTTCGATATCCACAGCGTCCCTTTTTTCCTCTTCGATGAGAAGATAGGCGTAATAGGCGCCCAGCCTGCTGAGTACTTCCTGGACGTCCTCCAAAAGGTGTATAACCGCTGGATAAAGCATAACCCTGAAAGCAATAATGGCTTCAGCTGCTCCTCGGACGGAAACTGCTGAGCAATAAATTTCAGGACAGGAGCCTCTCCCTTCTTAACTCCAGGGATGCCAGATAGAGCGTCTTCATATCATCAGGAAGAAAGGACCTTTGAATCAGATCCTTAATTCCTTCTTCGTGCGAAACTATCTCTTTCAGGATTTTATCTATCCGGCTTTTGACGGGAGGGGCCATTATCTTCAGCGCAAATTCATAAAAATCAGCGCGCGTATATTTGCTTCCCGCCTCATAGGCTTCAGTTGTATAATCCCCTGAAAAAAGCTTAAGAGCTGTATCCGATTCACCAGGAACGTGAAGGGAAGTATTCATTAGGTCGTAAGCGGGCGTAAGAAGATAATCCCCGAATTCACTGTTTCTTTGGAGAGAGAAATTTTTAAGGTGTGCATCTCCGTTCGAGACGAGATAATTAAACAATACAAGCCTGAAAAATTTTTCCGCCTCAATGGCATAAGCCCCTATATGCTTTTTCATGTGAAAGGCTATATCTTCGTATGAAGACTCGTATTTGTAGTTCCGCCCATGTGTCTCCTGAGTCCTCTGCATTATCTGTGCAAAATCTTCCTGCAGAAGCCGGTGTCCGCTTTCAGTCACATCAAACCTTTTTGTAATATAGGCCATCTCGCCGTCCGAAAAAAATATTAAGGCATTGGCGGCAGTTTTGATCTTAAAGACCTGGGAGGCAGTCTGCATGGTTACATGCTCATTTGCAGGAACAGCTGAAAGGTTCAGGTATGTCCCGCGGGGAACCGGCTTAAGTATATATTCCCCCATCTCTTCAGTCAGGCTGAGCCTGTTTCCTTCCAGCCTCAGTGAATGCTTAACCTGTATGCCTGAAATTGATAGCCTTCCGCTTTGGCTGAGTTTTGCCAGATCAAAATCAGGACGGCTGAAGGGGAGGATATGGTCAACTTTCTTTCCGCCAAATAGTATCCTCCTGCATGGGCCGCAGTAGGTGGTGTGGCCTTCTCTTAAACATCCGGGACAGTAGTTCATTCCATCTCCCTTACAGTTACCGCGCCAATGGTGTCGCTGCCGGCGGTCTTAATTAAAAGTGTGAAATGATCATTTTCATCAATTTTCAACCTGCGGCATTGAATAATCTTATTTTCTCCTTCTGAAAGCAGCCCATAAAAGAAAGGGAATAGAACCTGCGCGGTAAAGGCTTCCTTTTGCTTTGGAAAACTGAGGCTTATTGCAGGAAGTCCTGCATCCTTTAGATATGTATCTTCATATTCAAAGGTATATACGTTTTCACCCTGAGTGAGCCTGCCCGCTGGAATATCATTATAATATACCAGGGCTGTTCTATCCATTGTTTACCTCCAGACTGATATGAAGACCCAGAGGCCCTAAAATTTTTTTCAGCTGCTCCAGCGTGGGATTTCCCTTACCAGTTTCAATATCCTTCAGACTGCGAATGGAAATGCCTGCTATTTCAGCAAGATCATTCTGCGAAATTCCCAGAATGCTTCGCCTGGCCTTGATGTATTTGCCTAATTCTTCTTTATCCATAGTGTATTATAATGCACTTTTAAGTAAAATTACCTCTCTTTAATGTAAAAGTCAAGGGCAAAGTGCAATATATTGCACATCCGCCAACAAAAAAGCCCCGCATCCATAAATGCCGGGGCTTTCTGTTATCTTTATATTATGTGAAACTATTTCAGCAGCAGCAGCTTTTTATATGCCGTAAACTTTCCTGCCTCCAGCCTGTAGAGGTAAATTCCGCTTGTGAGGCCTTCTGCATTGAAATTAACTGTGTGAACACTTGCAGCCTGGTATTCATCGGCAAGCACCGCTACTTCTTTTCCCAAAAGGTTGTAAACAGCCAGCCTTACGTGCCCCGCCTCGGGAAGTGAATACGTAATTGTGGTTGTGGGGTTGAAAGGATTAGGGTAATTCTGCCTTAGCTCAAACTTTTCAGGGCGCGTGCCCGCGGCGGTTTCCACATCTGTTGCTCCCAGCTCCGAAGTTGCAATCCTGTAAATGCCGTTTTTATCGGTTCCTGCGGCGTTGTTCTTTACCGCGGCAAACATGTACTTGCCGGTATTTAAAGCCTTAGTTATAATTGCCGACTGCGGCAGCCCGCTGTTCATCGGAGTAAGGGTTGTGTCTCCCAGCTTAAACCTGAAAACGCCCCACTGTTTTCCTCCATCTGCATACCCGAAGGCAAAATAATTCCCGCCTTCATAGACAATATCATTTGCAACCAGATCTTTCCTCAGTGATGGCCATGTCTGCCCGTTATCTGTGGAATAAAAAAATCCCTTTCCATATGCAAAAAGGAAAGGCAGGTTATTGCAGGATACAAGTGTGAAAACAATCGGATTGGGGTTTCCTAGCTGTACGATCTTCCACGTCTGCCCCTGATCGGAGCTGCTGTAGGCGTCCTTTAAATACTGGGCGGTATAAAGTGTATTGCCGCAGGCTATAAGCTGATTGAGCGAACTGAACTCGGCAAGTCCGCCTGTAAGCTTGGTCCAGCTGGCTCCCTTGTCGGTGGAGCGGTAGATGCCGTCGCTGAGGACCAGGGCAAAAAGGTTCCCGCCGCACAGGACCGTGGTGGAGGTATTCATTACGTTCAGGCCGTTGTTTACATCCTTCCACGTAGCACCCAGATCGGTCGTATAATGCACGCCCGCGCCGCCCACTGTGCAGAAGATCTTGCCGTCAAGAGATTCAAAGCCTCCGTATGAGAGGACCTTATGCTCCTGACACTGCGTCCACGTCATGCCGTTGTCTTTTGAAATATAGAGCCCTGAGGTTTTTGTGCCGGCAAAAACTGTGCTTCCATCAGCAAAAATATCGAGAATGTCCGCATTGGAGGGCAGATTGGTCTGCACCCACTGCGCCTGCAGTGTAAGAGGAATTAAAGTAAAAAGAATAAGAAAGCAGTTCTTAATTGTACGGAATGTTGTCATGTGTTTCCCCTCGGATGTTATTGGTTAATCCGGTGAAGCGCGGCATAGTAAATGCATGCACAGCTGTTCGGGTAAAGCTGATATTAGTAAAGCTGCTTTATGCCCTGCACCGGAGCTGGTGTTTATTTATCTGTGTAACTTTTATAAACCGAGAAACTTCAGGCGACGGGGGAGTCCGCCCTTACAAAAAGAATTGTGAATCACCGAACCAGGCCAAAAAACCGGAAAGCCTCTAAAAGAACATGATCAAGCTACAACATTAAACCGACTAAATCAAGATACCGGTGTCCTTATTATGTGCACTATATCCCCTGATTATACTCCTGCGGTGTATACACAGGAATTCAGAAAACCCGTGAAATTAAGAGCATTTAGAAAGACGCAGTTACTAAGCCCCGGATGGGGCGCTTTGTTTGTAGCCGGGGGTGACCAAATTCACCGAAGGTGAATGCGGGAACCCCCGGGGAAAACGATCCCAACCACCCCCCGGAGCCGCGGCAGCCGCGACATATTCCTCCGGGGTAAAACAGCCGGCGGGGAAGGGCTGAAAAAGCATGCCGGACAAAAAAAAGCCCCGGGATCATGCTGCCCGGGGCTTTTGATTAACTAATATTCTGTTTTTAAGATTACTTCATCAGAATAAGCTTTTTGTATGCGCTGAAATTACCCGACTCCAGCCTGTAGAGGTAAATTCCGCTTGCAAGACCGCGGCCGTCAAACTGCACTGAATACTGGCCTGCCGGCTTGTATTCGCTTACCAGGGTTGCAACTTTGCTGCCTATAAGATTATAAACCGTAAGGCTTACAAAACCTTCCTTTGCAACCGAGTACTTAATTGTTGTAACCGGGTTGAAAGGATTGGGATAGTTCTGCGAAAGCCTGAATTCTGAAGGTGCGGCAGGCGTCTCGTTGTTTACATCTGATGTTGTTGAAATACTAAGAACCAGGCCGCTCTGTCCCGGATGAGCCGTAAGCGGCGTAAAGAAGTAATTTTGTCCGCCGTTCATATAGTCAATTACCGGGTAGATAGTATAATTGAAAACTTTTGATGTGACGTTTGCTGTAAAGTTTCCCTCGTTATCTGTCAATAAATTTGTAAACAGCGAATCTGAGTTCAGGCATGATAAATTCATCATGAAGCCCGGGGCATGTCCGTCAAGTGTAACTTTGCCCTTGATTGTGGCGTTCGGCCTGAATAAAATCAGGTCGCGTGTAATGTTGTTCCCTGCAGATACGGAGCCTACCTTGGTGTAGGCATTTAAGACATTACCTTCACCGCGTGAATGGGATTCAAGCACAATAACCTCCTGCGGCACTTCGCTTGGGAGGAGCCCCAGGTGATATACCCCTGCCGTGTCAGTTGGAGCATAGCGGTAAAAAGCTCCTTCGCCGGCCACAAGGCTCACATCGCTGCCAATGACAGAGTTTCCGTTGTCGTCCTTAAGAGTTCCTGTAATTGTCGCGCTTGGTGCCGTAAAGGTAAAGTTGTTTCCTGTGTATGAGGTCTGCTTTGGTGAAATGACCAGCTGTTTCTCATTCTTGTCAAGAACGGCTGCACCCATTATGAAGGTGTTGTCCGGTCTGACAACCCAGGGGTTGCCAGATGTATCAGCGCTCATTTCAATTGTGTAGTTCCCGTTTTCATCCGTAGCGGCATCCCAGAAGAGGTTTGTCCCGTTTTCACCTTCGGCATTAAGCGAAAGAACTATGTTCTTTTTGCTCATCCCGGCAGGCACACTGACAGTCCCTGAAATCGTGTAGACGGGTGAATTCATATGGTTTACAACACCGGTGAAAGTGGTGTAGTGTCTGTGATTCCTGAAAAGCATTATGTAATGAGCAGGTGCAAGCCCAAGCGGACTTTCAAATGCCACAGACTTATTTGCCGTGTAGTCAATATCCGGGGGCCCGTTCTGCCCGCGTGAATCGCCGTCAATCTGGTTGAAGAATGTCCACAGCACATCAACTGCGGGATTAAGCACCCCGTTCTGGTCGGCATCAATCCAGATCTGTACAAGCGTCGTATCGCCCGCGTTGGGCACATTGTAGCTCCAGCCGAAATTATCACCCGATCTTACCGAAAAGCTCGCGGTGCTGCCAACGACTGTTAAGTTTGTTATCTGGCTGTATGAAGAGCTTACAAACAGAACAAACAGAAATAAGGACAAAAATAGCATTTTCTTCATAAAAACTTCCTGAAAAATAATTGTTTGAAAAGTTAATTAATTTGCAAGAAACAGTTTAATGAAATAGCCTGAAAAGGGATTTTTTTGTCGAAAATTATCTGCCGCTGCAGCGCAGTATTATAAGCAGGAATGTTGGAGAATGGTTATTGCGCTTAAGAAAATCCATATGTCAGGCCGTCTGAAAAAGATAGCTGATCTGAAAGTTTCCCCCGAAAGCAGGAACCCCCGGCTTAAATAGCCTCTGTTAAAGATTCAGCAGCAAAATAGTTTATATTATTAAAACAAGCAACCTGATTTTAGAAAAAAATGGGAGCTTCTCCTTATTAATTCCCCCCCCGGTGTTTTGAAAATATATTGTGCCCGCCTTCTGAATTTTTATGGCAGAACAATATTGGCCTGAAAATTATCTGTATATATACAATGTGGATTTTAGGCGTTTTAAGGCTGGTTCGTAGTGTATATTTTGGTACCTCTTTATCCTGTTATATTATTTTGAATTTATTTTAAAAACTATTTGCTTTTAAAAATCGGGAAATATATATTTCCGTCAACATTTTGATGCAATTGTATATATACATTGACCGTGTAAAGAAACAAAGCTTACGCTGCTCGTCTCAAGACCAAACTTTAAGTGGTTCTCTTATAATTTTATCTTCCTCCGGCTGAAAAAATTAATTTAATAGATCGGCACAGTTAAAGTTTTTAACAAATTTGAGGCACCTTTCCATGAAAAAGACAATAGTCCATTGGCTATTTGCTATTCTTTTATTCAATTCTGCACTGCAGGCCGGAACTACCGGAAAAATTTCGGGCAGACTTAAAGATGCCGACACTGGTGAGCCCTTGATCGGTGCTACAATTCTTGTGACGGGAACTGCACTCGGGGCAGTCTCCGATGCAGAAGGCTACTATTCTATCATTAATGTCCTTCCGGGTACTTGGGAGGTTAAGGCTTCCTTTATCGGCTATAATACAGTCATACAGAAAAATATATCCGTGAGCGCCGACAGAACTACGCGCCTGGACTTTAATATGAAATCTTCTCTCGTCAGCACTAACACCGTCGAGGTAATCGCTCAGAAGGATGTCATTATACACGACCTTACTTCTTCTCAGTCGGTAGTCGGTTCAGACCAGATTAAAACACTTCCTGTTGAAAATATTGGCGACATCCTCTCTCTCCAGGCCGGAATTACAACAGACGCCGGCGGCGGTATGCATATGAGAGGCGGCCGCTCTTCTGAAATTAAATACTATATAGATGGTATGGCTGTCTCTAACCCCTTCTCGGGCGGCCTCGCCGTCGACGTGCAGAACGATAACGTTCAGGAACTCCAGGTCATAAGCGGTACTTTTAACGCCGAGTACGGCCAGGCAATGTCGGGAATCGTTAATATCATGACCAAAGAGGGCGGCGACAAAACAAGCGCAACTTTCTCGGCCTACGCGGGCGACTTCCTGACGTCCCATTCCGATATGTTCCTTAATATTAATAAGATTAATCCTCTTTCACAGAAATATGTCGAAGGCTCACTTAGCGGACCCGTGCCCTTGCTGAGCAATAAAGTGCACTACTTCCTCTCCGGCAGATACCGCAACGAGGAAGGCTACCTCTACGGTCAGAGAATCCATACACCCGGCGATACGGTTTACTTCCAGGGGCAGGACGCTTCTAAATATATGGAACAGTCCTCAGGCGACAGCGCTATGGTCCCACTCAGCCCGGCTATGGCTGCCTCTTTCCAGGCAAAGATTACCTATAACCCGGTTACAAACGTTAAACTGAATTATCTTGTAATAGGCGATAACTCGGAGTATAAACCTTACAGCGGCACAAGCCACGCAAATATGTTTAACCCCGATTACCTCAGAACCGATTACCTGAAAAGCCTGAATAACCTTTTTACTATTACCCATACTATAAATCAGAATTTCTTCCACCAGCTCCAGCTTTCATACTATACAACGCGCCTGAAGATCTATGCAAATGAAAACCCTTTCGACTCCATATTTGTTGCCGGTATCCAGCCCTCACGCACCATGCCTAACAACATCTTTAACGTGGGCGGAATCGATCCTAATTTCCTCTACAGGAAAAACGATACTAAGGCAATTAAATACGAAATTACAGGACAGGTAGACCGCTATAACCTCTTTAAGGCCGGAATAGAGTACAGACAGTATCAGCTGGAAAATGAAAACTTTGCCGTACGCCGCGACGCCAATACCAACTGGCAGCTGAAGATCGACGACGTTACTGCCGCTTCGCATAACTATTATTTCAGAAAACCGGTGGAAATGGCCGCCTTCCTCCAGGATAAAATTGAAGTCGAGGACTTTATTGTAAACGTCGGCCTCAGGTTCGACTACTATAACTCTAAAAGCAAGGTCCCGGTCAATATGACCGACCCGCACAATAATCTCGGAGTGGACCAGTCGGTGGCTTACAGGGACGCTACTGCCAAAACTCAGCTGAGCCCCCGCCTGGGCCTCGCATTCCCGATCTCGGATAAAGGTAACCTGCACGTTTCATACGGACAGTTCTTCCAGATCCCGGAATCTGACAGGCTTTATGAAAACCCCGAGTTTGAAGTTGAAGGCGCCAGGTTCAGCAGCTTTATTGGAAACGCCGACCTCGAAGCACAGCGCACCACGGTCTTTGAAATAGGCCTCCAGCAGCAGGTGGCTTCCAACCTCGTGCTAAATGCTAACTGCTATTATAAGGATTACCGCGGCCTTTCAGGCACACAGTTCTTCGAAACTTACTATGCGCTCGAATACGGCCAGTATGCCAATGCCGACTTCGGCAACGTTTGGGGCACCACAATTTCCCTCGACCTGCTGAAAACCGGTATGCTCTCGGCAGCAATAGACTATACATTCCAGGTGGCAGACGGTAACGGCTCCGACCCAAAGGAAGCTTTCCGCACCGCGGGAACTGAAATGAACAAAAACTTAACCACCAAGTCTCTCATCCCCCTTAACTGGGACCAGAGGCACGTCCTCAACGCTACGGTTACAATACAGGGCGAGGACTGGGGCATTACTTCCCTTAACAAATTCAGCTCAGGCTACCCGTATAACCCGTTGACCGATTATTTCCCGGTAACTAATATTCAGCTCCAGAACCAGGGACGCTTCAAACCCGAATATTCAATGGATTTAAGAGTTTATAAGAATTTTACCCTTGCCGGTGTCGCAACCAGCCTCTTCCTTTCAGTCCAGAATGTGTTTGATTACACCAGAGTTGAAAGACTGCCGCAGATCCCTATCCGCGATCTCCTGGTGCACCAGAAATACGCAAGGTTTAATTCGCTCTATGACTACAGAATGGACCCCGGCCAGCAGCCTGCGCCAAGACTCGTTAAGTTGGGCTTCAGAGTGGAAATTTAATCTGTTTACAAAATAATTTTATCAAATAAAATTAAACTGGAATTGAATTATGAAAAAAATGTCATCTGTAATGCTCTCGGGACTTGCTGCCGCTTTCTTTCTGCTTCTGAGTGCAGACATCTTTGCTCAGACCGGCGGAGGCGTATTCCTCGACCCCGCAAAGGGCGAAAGAACTCAGAGAAAAAGACTCACGCTGGCCTCGAACCGCGTGGAATCCATAATTGAAAATAAAGGCACTTTCGGCGAGGTCGGCAATAAAACCAAATCCGGCGCCTGGCCTACCGGTTCGGGCCACAGCCACGTACACCAGATGTCTATACTCGTTGCAGCAGACGTGCCAGGCAAGGACGGACAGGAACTGCATATCGCGAGCGAATCCTATGAGGACTTTGCCGATAAATCGGCAACCAACGTGGAATATTTCTGGAACCCTCTGCCCGGTTACGCCAATGATAAAAGACGCCGCGTTAACCCCGTTACTGGCCAGATCGATACAAAAAGTGAAATTGCAAATGTAATAGACCCGACTACTTTCCCCCCCTCATGGCCCGGTAAGGATGCCTCATGGAACGGCCACTGGAACGGTTATTTTGGAAAGGACCAGGCTAGCTCCGACCAGGAATGCATGTATGTAATGGACGACTCCTATAACTCGGAGTTCCCTTATTATCCTTTTGCAAGCGATACTACGCGCCGCGGCCTGGGTCTCCAGGTTGAAACAAGAATGTTCCAGTGGGCTCACCCACTGGCTCAGGATGAGGTCTTTATACACTTCCAGGTCTCTAACGTTTCAGACAACGTCTACGACAGGAATATCTATTTCGGTGCCTTCGCCGATACTCACCCCGGTGGCCTGGGTGACGCCGACGATAACTCCGGTTACTCAAAGGGCGATAACTTCGTCTTCGCCTGGGATAACGACAACAGAACCGAGAACTGGGATAATTATAAACTTACTCTTCCGGGCTACCTCGGCTGGAAATACCTCGAAAGCCCCGGATTCCCGGACGACGGAACGGATAACGACAACGACGGACTCATTGACGAAAAAAGAAATAACGACGCCGGCGTCTATGCTATGGGCTCAATCGGTAACTACGGACCGGCTAAAATGCACTGGTCCGGCGACGAAGACGGCGACTGGATGGCGGAGGTAGATGACGTCGGAAGCGACGGCATCGGCCCCATGGACCCTAACTACACCGGACCCGATGCCGACGGAACTGAAGGCAACGGAAGGCCTGACCAGGGAGAACCTAACTTCGGTAAAACCGATAAGGATGAATCGGACCAGATAGGACTTACTTCTTTCTATTCGCCGGCCTACGGCTCTATGCATGCCGCCGACGATGAGGCAATCTGGAACTGCATCCAGCCAGGATTTTTTGAAACCCCGGCACAGAACTCAAACAATATGTGGGTATTCGCTTCCGGACCTTTTAAGCTCGACCTCAAACAGACTGAAAGATTCTCCGTCTGCTGGATTTTCGGCGAGGACAAGGTTACCATTTTCAGAAACGCACAGACGGCCCAGAAAATCTACAACAACGACTACAGGTTTACTAAGCCGCCTCTTACTCCTACTGTTCATGCAATTCCCGGCAACAAGAAGGTTACTTTATACTGGGACGACATTGCTGAAAAATCGCTCGACCCGGTCTACGGCCAGGACTTTGAAGGCTACAGGATTTACCGCGGCACTAACCCGCAGATGACCGAGGCGCAGGTAATTACTGATGCCTACGGAAGCAAAGTTTATAAAAACCCCATCGCTCAGTTCGACCTTAACGACGGCATCAAGGGAATTCACCCCGTTGCACTCGGAGCCGAACTCGGCGACCAGTACAGCGCCGGCATTCATTACAATATGGGCTACGATACCGGAATAAAACATTTCTATATCGATTCAAACAACGTACAGAACGGTGTAACTTACTATTATGCCGTGGTATCCTACGACAAGGGATATTATAAAGGCATGGATGAGCGCGGGCTTTCACCCATGACCCCTTCCGAATGCCAGATCGTGACTAACGAGGAATACGGCGAGCTTAAGGATATAAGCAAAAACGTGGCGGTGGTAATTCCTAATGCCCAGGCCACCAATTACACCCCCGGCTCCATCCAGAATTCACTGGTTAAACAGGACGTCAGCAATACAACAACAGGAAGCCTTTCTGTAACCGTAATTGACCCCGATAAGCTGCCCGAAGACCATACCTTTGAAGTAAGTTTTGAAGCAAAGGACGGCATCGAAACCGGCATCGGAATACCCTTTGCCACTTCATATTCCATACTCGACCTTACGGCCAATAAATATGAAATTCAGAACCAGCCCGTTCCATTTATGTACGCCCCGGTTGATACCGAAAGCCATCAGACCACTTACGAATGGAAAAAGTACGACACAACCTGGACAAGCGGCATCTTCAGCGGTATGGCAGTAAACTTCAAAAACGCCAAACCTTCGCTTTTTGCAATCAATACAGGCTCCGGCTGGAAACCCGGCTCAAAAGCCACAACCGAAGTCAGAATAGACTACGGCACCACGGAGCAGATCATCTTCCCCGTCAACTTCAATATCGAATTCTCGGATAGCAAAATAGGTAAGGCCTTCTCTAATGCTCAGGCAACCGCCGTTATGGATACCTACTTCAAGGTTTCTGATTCAAAGACCGGCGAGGAAGTGCCTTGCTACCTGAAGGAGACTTTGTTCACAAAGAACGGCAAGTGGGATATTAACGAACCTTTATATATTGGCACAAAGACACGCGACGGCAAATACATGTTCCCCTGGCTGCTTAATATGGTCGCTTCATCCACGGAATCTGTCAAACCGGAGCAGGGTGACGTATACCAGTTTACTTCTGAAGTGCCGTTTACAACAAAAGACAAATTCACATTTTCAACCACTGCCAGCAAACTGCTCAAACCGGGCAATAAGACAATGCTCGATAACGTTGCAGTCGTTCCCAATCCTTACATACTGGCAGCATCCTGGGAAAGGGCTACCGGCACTAACAGCCGCGGTGAACGCAAGATATCCTTTACGCATCTGCCGGCAGAATGCACAATTAAGATATTTACGCAGAACGGCGTTCTTCTTAGAACAATTGACCACAGCGGCGCAATGTCCGACGGCTCTGAGTTCTGGGACCTTACAACAGAGCAGGGACTTGAAGTCGCATTCGGAATTTATGTTTATCACATCGATGCAAAAGAGCTCGGTCAGAAAATCGGCCTCTTTGCAATCATCAATTAATCTGGGATGAGGAACGGTAAACATGACAACAAAAATATTATTCTGGAGCAGGTGCATGAAATCGAAATTATTTAGTACCATAACAATTCTGCTTGCATTAAACATCGGCACTTTTGCAGGCGACATTCAGTCCAAAAGGGGAACTACCGCAGCGCCTTTCCTTGAATTCAGCGTGGGCTCAAGGGCTACTGCAATGGGAGGCGCCTTTGCTGCAATCTCCAACGACGCTACAGCAATGTACTGGAACCCGTCCGGACTCGACCGCTTTAGTGAAAATGAAGTTAACTTCAACTATACAAAGTGGATCGCAGGCATGGATTTTATCTATGCAGGCGCTGTAGTCCATACGGGCGGGGCCGGAAGCTTCGGCCTTTCAGTAACATCCCTTTCAACTCCCGAAATGGAGTTCAGAACCGTTGAAGAACCAGAAGGCCTAGGCACAAAATTCGACGCCGCCGACGTCGCCCTCGGCCTCAGCTACGGCATAAGCCTTACAGACAGGTTCTCTTTCGGCACATCTTTCAAATATATACAGCGCAGAATCTGGCACATGAGCGCAGACGCAATTGCTATGGATTTCGGCGTCCTCTACACCCTTCCATGGGACCGCCTGCAGCTCGGAATGTCAATTTCTAACATGGGCTCCAAACTTCAGATGACCGGCGTGGACGCTATGCTCCTGACAGATATAGACCCTACTAAAGACGGCAACAACACAAGCGTGATCTCCGAACTCCATACAAAAGAATGGTCGCTGCCTATGATCCTCCGCTTCGGAGTCGCTTATCACGTCATAAAATCTGATATGAACAACCTGGTCCTTGCTGCCGATTATGTACACCCCAACGATAACTTCGAAAGCATGAACGCAGGCCTTGAATATACATTTTCTGAATTCCTCATGCTGAGGGCCGGCTACCAGTCGCTCTTCGTTAAAGACAGCGAGGAAGGCCTTACTCTCGGCGTCGGCGTTAAGCATAGCGGCATCGGCGTCGATTACTCATATGCTAAAATGAAAAATTTCGGTTCCGTGCAGCAGTTCAGCGCTAAAATCGCTTTCTAAAAAAAAATATATAAAACGGGCCCGCGGGACAACGGGCCCAGGTAAAAAAGAGTTCTTGTAAGGAGTTGTTATATTTCACTATTTTCAAACTAGTTTCAGGAGAGTCATTATGAAACAAAATTTCAAAATGTTCTTTACCGGATTGGCATTATTCATACTTCTTTTCGGTACATCTGAAATCTTTGCCCAGGGCATTTCAATCAACCTGGGAAAGAATCTGCCCGGCCGCTACATGAAGCTTGTTGCCAACGGCACAGGTGAAGACGGAGAAATTAAGGATCGAATCAAACTCGGAACAGAATACTGCTCCGAAAATGTTAAATCCGCTATGTATTTCCAGCTGGATGAATCGTTCTTCTACCAGCTGACAACAAACAAGTTCTTTATTGTCAACGTCGAATACTACGATGAACCGGGCGTTGAAATAAAACTCGTCTATGATGCTATAGGCGACGCAAATGCCAATAAGGAATATGGTACTGCAATTCAGACAACAGGTACAAACCAGTGGAAGTCTTTCGGCTTCTATCTCGATGACGCTTATTTCGGTCACCGCCAGGCTCACGGTGCCGACTTCAGGCTCGTTACCAACGGCAAGATGCACATCAACGGCCTTAGCCTTGTGCCTATCGATTATTATTTCGAATGGGGTTCGGTTAATGACTCACTTGGGCTTAACATGACTGAGCGCCCGGGTAAGGACAGCCAGAGACAGATCGTTGTAAAAGACGGCGAAGAGGCTGTTACTACACTGGTTCAGGACAACTACCTTTATATCGACGTGGCCGACTCCCTGATCTATGGAACAGACCCTGCATTGGCTCACCCGAATCTTTTTGTTTCTGTTCAGTACTGGGATGAGGATCCCACTAACAAGATCCGCCTTCAGTATGACGCTACTACAAATGCTTATAAGAGCACACCATGGGTTTATGCAAAAGGCTGGAAGAGCTGGCGCACAGTTACTTTTGAACTAAATGACGCTCAGTTTACAGGAAGGGAAAACGGCAAGGCCGACATGCGCCTCCAGATCAACCTGCCTAATACTATTGCAGTTAACCGTATTATGGTAGGCCTTCTTCCTAAGGCCCCTCTGCCGCCAATTCCTGATCCAGGTGTTTTCGCCAGCTATAAGGCTCTTGAGCCCCCGACCATCGACGGCGACCTCAAGGACTGGGCTTGGCAGAAGGTCGGCAGCAAACTCGAGACCAAAACCGACGCCCTGGGCTTCAGAACCGACGAATTCTACCGCACATGGGTTCTCGACGGCAAAAACGTCCCTGTGGCTGAAACAGGCGAACCCGGCGTTACTGACCCGGGCAAACCGGGCCTCTGGGATCCTAAGGACCTTTCGGGTGAAGTAAAATGCTTCTGGGATGATTTAAACTTCTATGTAAGCGCTAACATTACAGATAACGTCGTTAACGTTAACGGAAGCACATGGGAAGGCAAAGACGGTATCGGCCTTTATGTTGACGTATTCCATAATATTGTCGGCGGCAAACCTATACCTGAAAGAGATGATGCAACCTACGGAAAGGGCGAAAACTTCATCTTCCTCCCGGCCGACGAAGCTGCTGCAGGCCTCTGGAAACATTCAACTTCACAGACCGGCGAAGCTCTGCCGAACACTATAATTAGAAAAGTCAAAAAAACCGAAACCGGTTATGTTATTGAAGCTTCTATTCCGCTCGACCTTATTAAAGACGGCGTTACACTTAACCCCGGCGTTTATAACGATCAGGATAATTTCAACCCGCTCTTCGGTTATACTATAAACGACGCAGACGGTATTGCTGAAAACAGCGGCAGACTCTCCTTCGGCGCTCCTAATGACGACGATGAAGCCTGGGGAACTCTCAGCCTCGAACCGATTCCTCTTGTCGATAAGGGCATTATTATGGACTTCGGTCAGAAGAACTTCGAACAGTTCATAACTCAGGTTGAAAAAACCGGCGACGGCGCTGTTGATATCATTAGCAAGGGTGAAAAAAGCTGCGCCCTTCTTAAAAACAAATATGCTTATTTGGCTGTCAGCGACGACGTAATCAAAAACGGTTATCATCCTCACCTTTTCATACAGCTCGAATACTTTGATGAGCCTACAACCGGTAAGTTCAGAGTTCAGTACGATGGCAACACTAAGGCTTATACAAGCACACCATGGATCAGCCATACAGGTACCGGTACATGGAAAACCGCAATCTTTGAAATAAGAGACGCAAAGTTCAATAACGGCGAAAACGGCGGAGCCGACTTCAGGATCGAAAGCGATGAAATGAACATGATCCTCAACCAGGTCAAAGTTGGTATTGCCGACTATTATATCAACAGGGGCGATTCAACAAGCTATATGGTCTCTGCTGCCGATGCACAGTCAGATGGCATTACAAAGAGCGTATTCGTAGGCGGAAAATGGTGCTCTCAGAACTCAATCGTTGACGGCACAGGCGGTCGTTACTTCTACCATGCAATCGCCGATACTGTTATGTACCAGGGCAAACCGTCAAAAGAAGTATTTGTAACTATTGAATATTACGATACCTTAAGCTCAGGCGGCGTTGCTCTTAACTATCAGGCTACCAATAACACATGGGCAAACGGCGCAGGCGATGCAATGATCCTTGGTACCAACCAGTGGAAAATGCATACCTTCTACCTCCCGGATGCTTATTTCGCAAACGGTGAAAACGGCGGCCATGACTTCAGAGTTAGCGGCAAGGGCGACAATGCAACATTCATTAAGCACGTAATGATAGGCGTACTCGGCCTCGATTCTGCACTCATCGTAGGTGTACGCGATCCTAAGGGACCGAACGTTTACGCACTCGACCAGAATTATCCAAACCCGTTCAACCCTTCAACCACTATCAGGTACCAGCTCCCTGAAAGCGGTATCGTTACGCTGAAGGTTCTCAACATTCTGGGTCAGGAAGTTGCTACACTTGTAAATACATTCCAGACACCTGGAATGCACTCTGTTAACTTTAATGCAGAAAAACTTTCAAGCGGTATGTATATCTATACTATCCACTTCAATAATAAGGTGATTTCTAAAAAGCTGATGCTTCTTAAATAAATCACTCCTTGTGCGGGACGGGCCGAAAGGCCCGCCCTGCATTATTTAATTTGGAATTTAATGAGAACTTTACTTGCAATATTGACGCTTGGACTTTTAACAGGATTTATCTCCTGCGGGAAAAATACGCCTGCTGCTCCCGAAAAACAGGAGGAAAATGTTCAGAATGCTGAAATGAAGTTTTCCAGCTCAGATAACCGCCTCTTAATCGGCGTGTGCTACTACCCCTGGTACACAAATAAGGATCACTGGAAAGGCGATAACCTCAGGGAAAACCTTCAGCCGCAGCAGATGCCCCTGTTGGGTAAATATGACTGTATCGACCAGGATGTAATTTCCCGGCACGTTCAGTGGAGCCTTCAGGCGGGAATAGACTTCTGGATCGAAAGCTGGTGGGGACAGGGAAGCTCAACAGACAACGTGATACTTGAAGGACAGCTGAAAAATTCCGGCTTCCGGAAAAATATGGGATACTGCCTTTTATATGAACCCAAGGACGGTGTGCCGATAAATGTAAATGACACCTATATCACCCGGTTTTTAAGTAATCTGGACTATATGGCCAAAAACCACTTCAATAGCCCGAATTACTTAAAAATCGACAACAAACCGGTGCTTTATATTTATCTTACCCGCACCATGCAGGGCGACATTAAAAGACTCTTTGAAAGCGCCGACACTCTGCTTCAAAACCGCGGATTTGACGGCCTTTACGTCGTGGGCGATGAGGTATACTGGAACCAGTTCTCTGAATCGCACCTTAATTATATGGAAGCCGTTACGGCTTATAACCCGCATGTAAGCCAGAGCTGGGTGTCGAACGCAGCGGACTTTGTTAACAGAACAAAATCCGAACTCTACGACCCGTGGATGAATATTGTAAATAAGAGCTCAAAAAGTTTCTGGGTTGATGTTCTTCCGGGCTTTAACGACCTTGGAGTCAGAAAGGAAATGCAGCACCCGGTTATTCCCAGAGACAGCGTTAATACTTTTAAGAACTTTTTAAGCTCAGCTAAAACAGTGCTGAAAAATCAAACCGTTCCATTGAAAGTTCTTGTGGTAACCTCCTGGAATGAATGGCACGAGGACTCTCAGATAGAACCGGTAAGTGAATCCCCTATGCCTACGCAAAAGCCTTTTGAACTGACTAAGGGCTTTTGGTACCACGGCTACGGGACGGGATACCTGGGTATTCTTGAAAATTTCAGGAAGGATTTTCAGAATTGAAATTGAGGCGCCTGAACGGGAAATAGCGTAACTTGCAGGATTGTATAAGTCATTTTTATAATTAATACATATTTGTTTTATGAAAAATAAATTTGTTAAATATGCTTTTTTTGCCGCTTTGCTCTTATCAGCAGCGGCGGATGCAGAGGCTCAGACCCGGCCCGGGCTTTACCAGAATGCCGATGAAAAGAGCAGCTCCGGTCCTGCCCCAATTACACTCACGAATCAGGCTGAGAGCCTTACAGGCAAGATCATGTGCGGCTACCAGGGCTGGTTTGCTGTCCCCAGCGACGCCATTAAAAGGGGATGGTACCATTACACACAGACTGGCACTTTTGCACCCGGAAGCTGCAAGATAGACCTCTGGCCCGACGTAACGGACCTTGATGCCGACGAAAAATACGCCACCTCGTTTCTGCATGCCGACGGCAGCACCGCATATGTCTTCAGCTCGCAGAACAGAAAATCCGTTGTCCGCCATTTCAAATGGATGAAGGACTACGGCATCGACGGCGTTTTTATTCAGAGATTTGCGGCGGAAGTTAAATCAACAACTTCTGCAGGCTACACCCAGTTTAATAACGTGCTCCAAAGCTGCCGCGCGGGAGCTAACCAGTACGGCAGAACTTTTGCTGTAATGTACGACCTCTCAGGCCTGCAGGCAGGTCAGATGCAGTATGTTATTAACGACTGGAAAAGGCTTATAGACCAGATGAAGGTGACAAAGGACAGCTCTTACCAGTTCCATAACGGTAAACCTGTAGTTGCAGTCTGGGGCATAGGCTTTAACGACGGAAGAAAGTATTCACTCCAGGAATGCTCCACACTCATCGATTTTCTTAAGAACGATCCCGTATATGGCGGCAACACCGTTATGGTAGGCGTTCCAACTTACTGGAGAACACTTTCGCAGGACTGCCTTAACGACAGCCTCGTGCACAAGATCATACTGAAGGCCGATATCGTAAGCCCCTGGTTTGTTGGAAGATATAACTCCCCGCAGGCCGTAACGGAGTTCACGCAGAACGTTACCGCCCCCGATATAGCCTGGTGCAGTAAAAACGCAAAGGAATACCTGCCCGTCGCTTTCCCGGGCTTCAGCTGGCATAATATGAAGCCGGAATCACCTTCAAACCAGATACCGCGCCTTAAGGGGCAGTTCCTCTGGAAACAGTATTATGAAGATATAAAAGCCGGCGCTACAATGATCTATCAGGCAATGTTTGATGAAATTGACGAGGGAACCGCAATCTTTAAGGTCACGAACGATCCCCCCGTTGGCGCCAGCACCTTTGTTACTTATGAGGGGCTTGAAACGGATTTCTATATGTGGCTCGTGGGGCAGGGAAAAAAGATGCTGGATAAGGAATTCCCCTTAAGCAGCATTTTACCCGACAGGTACCCCGGATTCCTGAAGTTTATTACAAATAACTCCCAGGAAGAGCTTGACTTTCTGGTCCCCGGCCTTACAGGTACGTCCTATTCAGAGCAGAGGCGCGCCGACGAAAACCAGGTAATAGCATATAAATTCCCGAAGGATAAGCTCCTCCAGCTCTCGGGCGGCTCAGCTGACCTGATGCTGTCGCTTGAAGTAAGCAACGAATTTGTTGTGTCGGTCTCTTCTTCCATGCAGGGGCAGAGGACACAGCTCTTCCGCTGGATGCCTGGCGATATTCATATTCACGACGAGTCAAACAGACAGTCGGTTCAGATTAAAACAAAATCTTATTTCAACCAGGGATGGGATACAATTTATGTCTTCATTGAAGACGGAATAAAAACCTGCACCCCCGGGGCTTCAGTTTATTCTGTGAAGATATCCGATGCCGCTTTTTCGGGCTTGCAGGGAAGGGGTAATATTCTCCCGGAAAATTTTGAGCTGCTTCAGAATTTCCCTAATCCCTTTAACCCGACTACGGTAATCAGCTATTCCATTCCCGACAGCTATAACGTGGATCTGAGCATCTATAACATAATGGGGCAGAAGGTTAAAACACTGGTCTCCTCTTACATGAATGCCGGATCGTACCAGATTTCATGGGATGGAAAGAACAGCCAGGGAGCCGATGCCCCCAGCGGAATATATTTTTACCGCCTGCAGTACAGGGATCTGCTCCAAAGCAGAAAAATGCTCCTGCTCAGGTGAAGAACTTTTGCCGAAAATTAAATCAAAGGAAAAATAAATATTTATATGAATGGCACCATAAAAAGCCCCGGTATTAAAAGGATAAACTATGCAGCACTTGAACTCTGTTGATTTCATAGTTATATCCTTATACCTATCTGTCCTTGTGGGCCTGAGCCTTTACCTGAAAAGAAGGGCCTCGGGAAGCCTGGAGGACTACTTCCTGGGAGCAAACAAGCTCCCGTGGTGGGCTATGGGAATCTCCGGTATGTCCTCATATATAGACATGGCCGGAACCATGCTGATAGTGTCGTTCCTTTATATGCTCGGCCCGCGGGGACTCTACATAGAATTCAGGGGCGGAGCCGTTCTCGTTCTTACATTTATGCTTCTGTGGTCAGGCAAGTGGCACTACCGCTCCGGATGCATGACAGGCGCCGAATGGATGGAATTCCGCTTCGGCAACAACTGGGGAGGACGCTTTGCAAGACTCATATCGGCAATTTCGGTTATTGTTACCACAATCGGAATGCTGGCTTATCTCATTAAGGCGCTCGGAATGTTTACTTCAATGTTCCTGCCTTATTCACCGGCTGAATGCGCGCTTATGATGATAGCTGTTGCCACGGTCTATACAATGATCTCCGGGTTCTACGGCGTCGTATTTACGGACCTTTTCCAGTCCGTAATCGTTATTTCAATGATTATTCTGATATCAGTAATGGCATTCATGAAAATTTCAGACTCCGGGGCAGACCTCTCACAGCTGGCACACTCGGTAACCGGCAACAGCGAGTGGGCTAAGTCTTCGCTCAAATGGAATGTTACAATGCCAAAAGGATATGAAAATTATCAGGATCTGGCACTCTTTGCGTTCTTTTATTTACTGAGAAATGTCTTTATCGGGGCATCCACCGCAGGGGCCGACCCTAAGTATTTCGGCGCCAGAAACGAACGCGAGTGCGGCTCGCTCAGTTTCCTGTGGACTTCACTTATGATGTTCCGCTGGCCCATGATGATCGGCTTTGCGGTCCTGGGCATTTTCCTGGTCAACAGCTTCTTCCCCGACCAGGGCGTGCTTTTGCAGACCTCAGAGCTCATTAAACAGTACGTCCCCGGCATTTCGCGCGAGCACTGGTCAGATGCCCTTACAGGCATTATGAATTCGCCGGCACATTATTCACCCGAACTGATTAGCGGAATTAAAAACCTTCTGCACGACGACTGGCAGTCGAAACTGACGCTCCTGAGCTACGACGGCACAATAAATACAGAAAGAATTGTCCCTGCCGTCATATTGTTCCAGATCCCTGTGGGCATAAGGGGCTTCCTTTTCATCGCATTTATTGCGGCCGCACTTTCAGCCTTTAATTCCGGCGTAAACATGACAACGGCTTATTTTACGCGCGACATATACCAGCGCTATATGCGCCTTAAGGCCGGCAACAGGGAACTCCTTTGGGCAACTTACGCCTTTACAATAATGCTGGTCTCGGCGGGCTATGTACTTGCCTATAACGTCCACAGCATTAACCAGATCTGGGGATGGATTATTATGGGGCTGGGCGGCGGCCTGGCCGTACCCGCGCTGCTTAAATTCTACTGGTGGCGCTATAACGGAAGCGGATTTGCAATAGGAACAGCCGTCGGAATTGTAACTGCGGTACTGCAGACAAGGATCTTCCCGGGACTGCTCGAATGGCAGCAGTTCCTGATTGTCTCGGTCGTTTCACTTGCCGCTACCGTTGCGGGCACTTACCTGACTCCGCCTGCCGAGGACGCCGTGATAAATGAGTTTTACCGCAAAACAAGGCCCTTCGGGCTGTGGAAACCTTATAAGAACAGGCTTGAGGCGCCGGTAAGAAAAAAAATGGAAAAAGAACACAGGAACGACATACTTGCTGTACCTTTTACGCTGGGCTGGCAGATTACACTTTTCCTCCTGCCCATGCAGCTGATGGTACGCTCCTACAATGAATTTTTTGTTACATCTGCAATATTTGCTGTCTGCCTTTCAGGGATGTATTGGTTCTGGTACAGGAACCTCCCGAAAAAAGACAATGTATTAGCGGCTGAGAAATTAATTGAAACGGCTGCCGTAAAGGCCGCCGGGCAGATGGATTTGCAGGACTAATAAAAAAAACTTACTAAAATGAATACGGACAAAAGTAAAATAAATACTGAGGGGAATAATATTGAAAGAAAAAGCTAACTCTATGAAGAAGTACGAAGCATTGCGTGAAGAGCTGCTTGAATTTATTCAGAAGAATGGTCTCAAACAAAATGACCAATTGCCAAAGGTCAGAGACATTATCCAGAATATAGGCTACAGCTACGCAACTGTCAACCGCACGCTGATCGAAATGGAGAAGGAGGGCCTGATTACAAAACGCCAGGGCAAGGGGCTCTATGTAAACAGGATCTACCCGAAACAGAAGAACAAGCAGGTGGCGCTCATTATTCCAAAGGACTTCAGCATCCACAGAATATTTCTCGATATTCTCTCCGGCGTGCGCAAGGCCCTGGAAAAAGAGCATATCGGGCTCCTGGTCTCCATCTCCAATATGAGCCACGAGAAAGAAAAGGAAACCGTGGAAAACCTCATGTCGCACAACGTCGACGGCATGATTATATTCCTCGAGGACCACTACCGCGACGATTATTCGCACATAGTGGAACTGAAGAATAATAAGTTTCCTTTTGTGCTCATCGACCGCTTTATTGAGAACCTGGATACTGACTACGTCATAATCAATAACCGGGACGCAATGTTCAGGGTATGCTCTTACCTGAAATACAACAGGCATTGCGATAAAATTATTTTCGTCCCGGCAAACGATACTTCTGTCCTCGTTTCCTCGTCGGATGAGAAACTTATGGGCTACAAGGAAGCCCTTCACGTGCTTTACGGCAATGACCAGGGCATCATTCTGCCGTTGGAGGAGTTTATTGAAAACCTGAATGCAATAAGCTCCTCACATAAAAATATCGGCGTTTGCCTGAACCACGATACAATGATTCCCGACATGCATAAAAGACTGCAGGAACTGAATCTTAAAATACCGCCTAACTGCCACATCTTCGGCTACAACAACAGCTATGATCAGCCTTATTATCCTACTGTTGAACAGTTTAACGACCTGGCAGGAATGAAGGCCGCCGAAATCCTGATTGAAAAAATGAAAAACCCCGACGCCCCTTCGGTCAGGGTGAGATTAGAGCCCAAGTTAATACTGCCTGACCAGAAGGGCGGCTACTATATGGAAGACTAAAGTATATTAAGCAGGTGCAGGAATAAATGAAGCTTTTGAAAATATCAATACTGACGGCAATAGTTCTTTCGAATTCATGCCTCAGAGCAGCATCAGCTGAAGCCGCAGCCCCGGAATATAATCTGCCGGCTGCGGATTCCTCGGCTGCCCGCAATGAATCTGAGGATCAGGACCGCCCGGTACTCCGCATTGGTGACCTCAGTGTGGGAATGCGGGAGTTTTCTGAAAGGCTTAATTTTGCCCCTGCGCTAAGGGAGTTTTCTACGGATCTGGAAAGGAAGCAGGACCTGCTTGCTTCAATAATTGCCGGGAAAATTCTATCGGACTACGCGTCAAAAAGGGGGTTCGATACTCTCCTTAATGTCAAAAGAACCCTCAGCCAGTACGAAAAAGAAGCCGTTTATGAAAACTGGATGCAGAAGGAGATAACAGATAAGGTTAATATCACTCCCGGCGAGCTTGCAGAAGCTTATCCCAGGTTTAGAGAGGAAAGAGTTGTGGATTACCTCGTCTTCCCGGATGAGAATTCTGCCATGAAAGCTTCAGGTGAAATTAAAAAGGGAAAGAAGCCCGGTTCCTTTAAGACAAAGGATGGCAAGCCCCTCCTTGAAACCAAGGAAATTGAATTCGGCGAAGCACTTCCCAAAGTTGAAGAATTAGTTTATTCCCTTAAAAAAGGGCAGACAAGCGGCGTTGTTCCTGTAGACGGCAAATACTATATATTTAACCTGAGGAAAGCCGTTCCCCACCCTAAATATTCTTTGCAGAGCCTGAGCTACTGGACGCCCGAAATTGAAAAAATACTAAGGGAAAGAAAAACTGTATCTGAATTTAAGAACGTGATGCCCCGCCTGATGGAGCAGAGAAAGTTTACAATAAACAAAAAGGTTTACTCATTCGTCCTTAATGCGCTTTCATCCAAGCTTGAATTCAGCGAAAAGGCAAAGCTTCCTGAGGCTCTTAACCAGGAGCTCAAAGATATGCCTTCAGACATATCCGGCAGCCTCCGTGAGCCGTTCATGAAGTTTCAGGACGGGAGCCTCTGGACCGTGGGGGACTTCTGGGATAAGCTCCGCTTCGGGCCCTACCTTTTGAATTACCGCTCAAAAAAAGAATTTGAAGACGACTTTTCTTACCTCATCCGTACCGTTGTGATTACGGAAACCGTTATGAGCGACGGGTACAAAAAAGGCTGTAATAAATCAGCTTATGTGAAAGAACAGACAAGAATGTGGAAGGACGACCTGCTTTCGAAGATATATCTTCACGAACTCGGCCGGGAGACTGAAATAAGTGAGGATGAAATGAAGAACTGGTACTCTGGAAATCCTTCCATGTTCCGCCTTCCTGATCTGTGCCGCATAAGAGAAATTATTGTAGGCGATGAAAAACTGGCACAAAGCCTCTCAATGCGCATCAGCCAGGGAGAAGATATTGAAAAACTTGCAGCCGGGTATTCAAGCCAGGCCCCCCGTGGCAGCGAATCCCCCGAGGGAATTGCTGTTGCAAGAAATACGTGGGGAAAATTGGGGGAAACCGCCTTTTCAATGAAACCCGGAGAGGTTTCCGCTCCAATTAAACTGGATGACAATAAGTTCGCGGTTATTAAACTGCTCGGTTTTGAAACCGGCAGACTCAAAACTCTGGATGAGGCCCGCCAGGATATTCACGCTCAAATGCTGAAGGAAAAACTCCACTTGCAGATTCAGGAGATCATAACCGGATCACTGGGAAATTATAAAATATATATAAGCAAAGATAACTTAAAAGAAGTTGAACTCATTAAAGGCAGCATGCTCCTCAGGAAATCTCATTTTCCTAACAGGTCCGCTGTTCCCATGGCAATTGATATTAATCATGAAGAGAAATGGTTTCAGGATCTTTGGAATAGACAACGCGACTAACAACTAATTATTTCAAATATATCAGGACTTTCTAAAATGAAGTTAAAAACCTTACCAATCTTTCTGGTATTCTTCATCATGGGATTTGGAGATGCCGTTGGAGCGCTTGTCGGTTTTGTCACTAAAGAGTTCAGCCTGGCGCCTGCTGTTGCGGGACTCCTGCCTTTCTTTGGTTTTCTGGCATTCGGACTTTTTTCAGTCCCCCTCGGCATATTGGTCGATAAACTGGGACAGAAAAAATTACTCATTATGTCCTTGAGCCTTATTTTAGCAGGAGAGCTGGTTCCGGTATTCAGCACTTCAAGATACGAATATGTACTTGCCGCAATTTTCTTTATAGGACTTGGAATTACCGCCCTCCAGGTTGTAGGCAACCCGATGATGAGGGATGTTTCTGCCGAAGGCAGGTATTCCAGAAATCTCACTTTTGCGCAGTTTATTAAAAGCATCGGCTCCAACACCGCGCCTTATATTGTGCCGCTGGTTGTTGCGCTGGGATTTGTATGGCAGGGCATATTCCTTATTTACGCGGTTGTAGTTGTAATTACGCTTATAAGCGTTACAATGCTTAAGGTAAAGCCGTCAGAAAAAAGCAGCCTTCAGCCAAGGGCTAGCATTAAAAGCAGCTTTGCACTCCTGAAAAGATCCTACGTCCTTCTCATGGTCTTAGGCATTTTCTTCTACGTGGGAGCCGAGGTAGGCGTGGCCTCATGGATTGCAAAACACCTCCAGACACAGTTTAACATGGATATAGAAAAACTTGCCACCATCAGCATAGGGTTCTTTATGACCTCGCTTGCAATAGGGAGGCTTCTGGGGTCTATCATATTAAGCTACCTCTCACCCAAGAAATTCTTCGTCTGGAGCTCGGTTATAGGCGTACTTGCTCTTGCAGGCATATTTGTCCCTGTTGAGTGGTTCGTGCTCGGTTCAATCTTTGTCGCGGGACTTGCATTTGCAAACATATTCCCGCTCATATTCTCAATTCTCATAGACAGCATTCCCGAAAGAAGCAACGAGCTTTCAGGACTTCTGGTTATGGCTATTGCAGGCGGCGCAATAATACCGGCTTTAATGGGTGTTATTGCAAGCTCTTCTGTGGCGCTGGCACTCACGGTTCCGCTCCTGATATTCGTATACCTGAGCTTTTTGGCTTTCCGGTCAATGAAACAGAAACCCGCAGCCGTATCTGCAGAAAATATAAAAGAGGAGATTAAAATTGAAGCTTGAAAATGACACACGTATAGTTATGACGCTGGATGCCGGGGGTACAAATTTTGTATTCTCCGCAATCAGGTCAAATAAAGAAATTGTAAGCCCTGTAACGCTTCCATCAAACGGAAACGACCTGGGCCATTGCCTCTCTAACATTATTAACGGGTTCAGCAAAGTAAGGGAAAGCCTTCCTTATGCGCCATCGGCAATAAGTTTTGCCTTCCCCGGCCCTGCCGATTACCCGATGGGAATAATTGGCGACCTGGGCAACCTCCCGGCCTTCAGGGGCGGAATTGCTCTTGGACCCATGCTCGAAGAGCAATTTAAGCTCCCCGTTTTTATAAATAACGACGGCGACCTGTTTGTCTACGGCGAGGCCATAGCAGGATTTCTTCCCTATGTAAACTCTCTTCTTGAAGAAGCCGGAAGCCCCAAGCGCTTCAGCAATCTCTTTGGCGTAACACTGGGCACCGGATTCGGCGCAGGCATAGTCCGTAACGGCGAGCTTTTTACGGGCGATAACTCGGGCGCGGGCGAGATATGGCTTTTGAGGAATAAGATCAACCCTTCAATCAATGCCGAAGAAGGCGCAAGCATACGCGCCGTAAGAAGAGTTTACGCGGAATCGCTTCATATAGCCCCCGAAGACGCCCCCGAACCGAGGGAAATTTATGAAATTGCAGAAGGAAAAATGCCCGGCAATAAAGGCGCGGCAATATACGCTTTCAGACAGATGGCCGAGGTTGTAGGCGACGCTCTTGCAAACGCCCTTACACTCATTGACGGCCTTGCCGTAATAGGCGGCGGAATTGCAGGCGCGCATAAACTGTTCCTCCCGGCAATAGTAGAAGAGATGAACTCAAACTATCTGCTCCCTTCGGGCAAATGCTTCCCGCGCCTTGCGGTTAAAACATTTAACCTGGAAGATGAAAATGAGCTTAAAGCCTTCCTTAAGGGAGATAAAAAGGAAATTAAGGTCCCGGGCAGCAGCAGAACCGTAACATACGATCCCTTGCGCCGCCTGGGAGTCGGAATCTCAAAGATGGGTACCAGCAAAGCAGTTTCTGTAGGCGCTTACGCCTTTGCACTCAATCAGCTGGATTCAGGGCAGAAAAAATCCTGAAAAAGTTTTCATCATTGCGGCTGGATGATAAAGAAGAAATTTCATCCGATAAACAAATTTATTTTCTAATTGTATCTTGAGAGAATTATTATGCTGAGAAAAAAAATAATTACTGTACTGTTGATTATTCTGACAGGAAGTTTTTTGTACGGACAGACGCCTAAAGAGCTGGTTGATTACGTGGACCCCAATATAGGCGGCATTGGGCATATGCTTCAGCCTACGCTGCCCGTAGTACAGCTCCCGAACTGCATGATCCGTATCGCCCCGTCTAAGGGCACCTCGCTGGACAAATACCTTGCCGATAAAATAAATGAATTTCCGCTTAACATTACTTCACACAGGATTGCAGATGCCTTCGGCATTATGGCTACCTCAGGCAGCCTGAAGCTTAAAAAGTCCGATTATGCATCCATGTACGACCACGACAATGAAACGGCTACACCGTATTACTATTCGGTAGGACTGGAAGATTACGACATAAATGCTGAATACACCGTTACGGAGCACTCCGCTTTCTTCAGATTCACCTTTACAAGGCCTGAGGAGTCGCACATAATCCTGAGGGCACAGAAAAAAGGAAGAGTTGAAATACTGGATAATTCAACTATCCGCGGCTACGAGGACGATGAAGGCGTACGCTACTTCTTCTATGCTAAGTTCGACCACCCCTTCCAGTCTTCCGGAACATATACGGGTGAAACGGTAAGCAATAAAAACACTTCAGCTGAAGGCGAAAACGTAGGAACCTTTGTAAACTACACCTTCGGCAAAAGTGAGACCGTAGGCGTTAAGGTCGGCATTTCATACATAAGCCTTGATCAGGCAGAGGATAACCTGAAAAGAGAAATTCCGGCCTGGGATTTTTCTAATCTTAAAGACCGCGCGCGCACAATATGGAACAATACACTTGCAAAAATTAAAGTCGAAGGCGGCACTGAAAAACAAAAGAGAATTTTCTATACAGCCCTCTACAGGGCCCACGAAAGAATGGTTAATGTTTCTGAATACGGAAAATACTTTAGCGGCTACGACCATAAGATACACGAAGACGGCGGACACAGCTTTTATGTGGACGACTGGCTCTGGGATACTTACCGCTGCCTGCACCCCCTGCACATTTTAATCAGCCCCGAAATGCAGGTCAACAAGCTCCGCAGCTACGTTTCAATGTACGAGCAGAGCGGCTGGATGCCTTCTTTCCCCCTCTTAAGGGGCGACCACGCATGCATGATAGGGCAGCACGCGGCTTCAATTTTTGCTGACGCATACCTCAAGGGAATTAAGGATTTTGACGTTGAGAAGGCTTATGAAGGCCTGAAGAAAAATGCCTGCGAGGCAACACTGCTTCCCTGGGCTAACGGACCTAAGACAGAGCTCGACGACGTTTATCTTACAAAAGGCTTCTTCCCGGCGCTTCCCGAAGGTCAGAAGGAATGGGTTAAGGAAGTCCACCCATTTGAACGCAGGCAGGCTGTTGCCGTAACGCTTGAAAACTGCTACGACGACTGGTGCCTTGCACAGTTTGCAAAGGCCCTGGGAAAAACAGATGATTATGAGTACTTCATGAAAAGGGCCCATAACTACGCTAACCTCTACAACCCGGCTACCGGATTCATGTCGCCCAAGACGGCTGACGGCAACTGGGTGCCCAACTTCGACCCCAAACTCTCCGGCGGCCAGGGGGGACGCGCTTACTTCGCAGAGTGCAATTCATGGACTTACACCTGGAGCGTTCAGCACGACGTGGCAGGGCTTATGAACCTCATGGGCGGACGCGATAATTTCCTTAAAAGACTCGACCAGCTCTTTAACGAGCCCCTTAATACCGAGAAGTTTTTCTTCCTCGGCCAGTTCCCCGATGCCACCGGCCTTGTTGGCGAATTTGCAATGGGCGACGAGCCCAGCTTCCATATACCTTATCTTTATAACTATGCCGGCCAGCCATGGAAGACTCAGAAACGCGTCCGCGAACTCATGAACGTGTGGTACGACGACGACCCCCTCGGAATCTGCGGCGATGAAGACGGCGGCGCTCTTTCAACCTGGTATATTTTTACCGCCATGGGCTTTTATCCCGTTACACCGGGAAGGCCAACATACGACATTGGAAGCCCTCTGTTCAGTAAGGTTACACTCAATCTGGGGGACAATAAAACTTTTACTGTTGAAGCTAAAAACGTTTCGGCAAAAAATAAATACATTCAGTCGGCTCAGCTTAACGGCAGGCCTCTTACAATTCCATGGTTTGAGCACTCGGACATTAAGGACGGCGGAAGCCTCGTCCTCGAAATGGGCCCCAGGCCTAACAAGCAGTGGGGTAATACTACCGAAGCTGCAATACCATCAATGAGCACTTTGAAATAATGAATTTAACCGGGGATGGGCGATTTACTTTTGTCCTAAAGTAACAACTCCTTTTAGCAGGTACAGGTTGCCTGTTCCCGGTTAATTTTTTGCAGAAATATTTTCTGGCTGAAATACATTCTGGAGAATAATTGTGCGTAAATATTTTTTAACAGCTGCTTTATGCCTGCTATCACTGGCAAACTGCAGCCAGCTGAAAGGCCAGGCCTCAGCAGATACACTGAAGTTTGCCTTCTTCTCCGATATCCATTTCGGAAAAACTGACTATAACGGCGAGGCGCTCTATCCTGCCGACTGGATTAAGAAAGCCTTAAACGGAATCTCAAGACGGCAGGCGGACCTTATACTGGTCGGCGGCGACCTCATAGAATCCAGCGGAAACACAGGACAGTTCGACATGTTCGACCAGGCTATGATTACCGCTATCCCGTGGTACCCCATGCCGGGCAACCACGACATCGGAACCACACCGGCCTCGGTTACAATGACTTCAATTAATAAGTGGCTTGCGCACAATTACGGCAGGGGCCCCGCTAAAAGGGAATACTACGGCTTTACGTATAAAAACCTGGCCGCTTTTTACGTGCTTAACACCCAGGCATATATTGCAGACGACCCGCTTGCAAAGGCACGCTCCATGAACCAGCTGGCCGAAATGGACTCTTTCTTTACCGCCAACAAAGATTTCCCCATTAAAATTGTAACGGCACACGTGCCCGTCTTTGAGGCAAGACAGAACGAGGACAGCCTTTACTTTAATATAGGCCCTTCATACAGATCTAAAGTGCTTGACCTGATGAACAGGCACAACGTAAAGTACTACGTTGCGGGCCACCAGCACGTAAACGGCCAGGCAATGGATAAAGGAATTCTGGTATATTTTAATACCGCCCTCAGCTTCCAGCTGGGATCCGGCAACACGCGCGGATATTACGTCTATACAGTAACTAAAGATACTGTCCTAAGATCCTTCTACCCGCTTTCAAGCGAAAACCAGTACGAACTGAAGGTAGACCCGGGCAGCCATGGCACAATAAACCTCAGCCCTTCAAAAGCTTTTTACGATTCTGCCGAAGTTGTGCAGGTTACAGCTATCCCCAATAACGGCTTGAAATTCCTCAGGTGGTATGGCAGCTTAAGCGGCAGCAGTAATCCCGATACAATTATTATGAACTACGATAAATCTATTACTGCAATTTATGGCGAGACTAACCCTACGTGCGATATTATTACGGGCAAAAGCGGTTTGGGACAGGTAATTCTCGATCCTCCGGGGGGAGTGTATAACGAGAATACGGTAGTTAAAATTTCCGCTCAGCCCCAGGAGGGATGGGAACTGCAGGAGTGGACGGGAGAAAAAAACGGAAGCTTTATTGAAGATACCCTTATTATGGACCGCGACTGCGAAGTTAAGGCACTCTTCAAAAAAAAAGATGAGGCTCCCGTAAGCCTTAAGGCAATTGAGGATAGCTACGTAAGGGGAGGGCTCATGTACTCAAGCAAAAACATGGGCAAGGAAACTGTCTTAAAAGTGCTTGAGGGAACGAGCGACTCCTACAGGTGCAGATCGTACATTAAGTTTAATATTAAAAGCCTTAAGGCAGACCCTCTTTCTGTAACGCTTAAAATGAAGGCGGGCAGCCTTCCCGACGGGAACCGCGCAAGAGCTTTTGTCTACTTTCTTTCAGGCGGCAGCTGGAAAGAATACGATATACAGTGGCGGAATGTCCCCTCTGTAACAGAAAGCCTCATGGATTCATGCATGACAATAAATAAAACCGGGAATTATTACTCCTGGAACCTGACAGAAAAAGTAAAACAGGCTGTTGCCTCGGGCGACACAGTCATTAGCCTGCTGATAAAGGACAAATCTGCCTTTAACCGCACGGTCGACTTCTTCTCCCGCGAAAGCTCCGATATGCCGGAACTGATTGTGGTTGAGAATAATACTTCCGGGGTTGTAAATGGCGGCAATACAGTCCCGGCGCAATATAAGCTGGAACAAAACTACCCCAACCCCTTTAACCCGGCTACGGAAATTACTTACAGCACACCCGGGGCCGGACACGTAAGCCTTAAGGTCTATGACATAATGGGTAGGGAAATCTCTGTCCTTGAAGACTCGTTTAAGCCCTCGGGCACTTACCGGTTTACATGGAATGCTAAGGATAAGGCAGGACGCGCACTCCCGAGCGGAATATACATACTTACAATGAAGGCCCCCGACTATTTGAGCTCAATTAAAATGAACCTGCTCAAATGACGCTGAAATTTATAAAAATCATCTGGTGGAAAAGGAAGAAGTTATGAAGAAAAAGCTGTTGGATTTTATCCCTAAAAAGTTAAGCTGCAAATTACTGCTCTTAACAATAATGCTGCTTTCTATTGCTGAAGTTAATGCACAGACAACAAAGTGGAAATGGATCTGCTACGGCGATACACGCACCAACGACGATGCCCACCGCTCAGTGCTTCAGGCAATAATGAAAAATACTCCCGACTATAAATTCATGATTAACGTTGGCGACGTGGTTGAAGACGGACGCTCAACTACCCTCTGGGATACGTGGCAGAAATCCTGCAATGAAATTCTGGGCGGCACAGGGCAGGACCAGTTTCCCCCAAAATACATGGCTGTCTCTGGAAACCACGACGAACTGATGTCTACAGGCCTTGCCAACTGGAACAAGTACCTCCCCGGCCAGGCCAAAATGGGCAATGACGGAAAATATTTCTATTTCGATTATGAGAATGCCAGGTTCGTCCTGATGAATACGGAGGACTCATACACCGGCCCGCAGAAACAGGTGCTTCTGGATGCAATTGAGAACAACCCCAAACCGTGGCTTTTTGTAATATGGCATAAACCGATATTTAATTTCGGCGCAAAGGTCTACGAGGACGTAATACACAAGGAATGGGGAGTGCCTTTGTACAAGTACGGATGCGACGTGATCTTTAACGGCCACGCCCATATATACGTCAGAACCAAGAAAATGAATATGAACGGGCAGATGAACCCCCCGGTTGACCCCGAAAACGGCGTGACAACCGTCGTTACAGGTAACAGCGGCGCCCCTTTGATGAGCGTTGACGAGAATAAGGACGGAAACGCCTACCTGGTAGACTATTCTTTCGATCAGGCACAATCGGGCTACTACGGCTATACAGAGCTCGAAATGGACGGCAATACAATGTACCTTAAACACATACGCGCAAGCGACAGCAGGGTGATGGACCAGACAACTTTTAAGGCAAACTTCAAGATCTCTAACCTCTATGCCAGCCTTAAACGCTTTAAGATAAATCAGACTATTGTTGGACAGGGAACGGTTTATGAAACCCCCGACGATACGGTGCACTTTAAGGACAGCCTGGTTACCCTTACGGCCAAAGGAGCCCTGGGATGGAAGTTCGACAGCTGGTCAGGAGACGTGACCGGTACCCAAAATCCCACAGTAATTAAAGTCGATACCACAAAATACATAACCGCAAAGTTCGTCCCGGTTGAGGGAAAGTTCGAGTTGAGGGCTGAAACGGAAGGAAAAGGTGAGATCATACTCGACCCCCCGGGACCATATTACGACGCGGGTACAGTGGTAAAGGTTAAAGCCGTGCCCGGTGACTCACTGACTAAACTGGACAAATGGGAAGACGCTTCTTTAGGGCACGCACTGGAATTTACCGTTACAATGAATGCCCACAAAAGCTTAAAGGCATATTTCAGAAATTTAATTGAGTTCAACCCCCGCCTGAGGGGAACACTCCACGGATCCGTAAACTCAGACGCCGCGGACGATGAGGTCCTGGAAGGAACGGTGCTTACTATCAATGCGGTGCCGGAAGATGGATATGAGTTCCTTGAATGGACGGGCGACAAATCGGGCAGCAAAAACCCCGATACACTCCTTATAAATTGTGCAAAGGACGCAAGAGCGGTTTTTAAGAAGTCGGGCGGAACGGTGCTTAAACTAAAGCCGGCTGAGGACAGTTACGTAAGAGGCGGCCTCATCTATTCCGGTAAGAATTTTAACGCCGATACACTCCTTAGAGTTTATGAGGGAACTTCCGACAGCTACAGGTGCCGCTCATTTCTGAAATTTAACATTAAGGGAATTAAGGGGAATATACTCTCGGCAATCCTGAAGATCAAAGTAAAACCCAACGGACTCCCGAACGGCGCACCCGTTATGGCAAACGCTTTCTATATGTCAAACGACACCTGGGCCGAAGTCGCACTGAAATGGACGGGCACCGCGCAGACCGGAACGGAACTGGACTCATATTCAATTATTAACCAGACCAATATGACCTATTCATGGGACGTTACCGGTATGGTTAAACAGGAAGCCGCAGCCGACTCTCTTATAACATTTATGATCAAAGATAACGAGTCCACAAACCGCATAATTGATTTTTACAGCAGGGAGACCTCAGGCTCGCCTGAACTGCTGATTATAACGGACGAAACTTCAGGCGTTCAGGAAAACGGCAAAAAAATCCCCCTGGAATACGGCCTGCAGCAGAATTACCCCAACCCCTTCAACCCGGCAACTGAAATTAAATACAGCCTTGCAAAGCCGGGTAACGTTAAACTTAAGGTTTACGACATCAGGGGCAGGGAAATAGCTGTGCTGTTTGAAGGCTACCGCCCGGCAGGCTTCTACAGCCAGACGTGGACGGCTAAGGATAAAACAGGCCGCGCACTTTCAAGCGGCGTTTATATCTGCTCAATTGAAAGCGCCGGGTTTTCAAAATCCATAAAGATGATGCTCCTGCAGTAATTTAATAACAGAGTTTTATAAAAAGGAATTACATGAAGAAAATTATACTACATAAAATTGCTTTGACGGGCCTTTTTTTGATGGCTTTCCTGACCGGCCTCAATGCACAAACTCCCGGCGAAAAAAGCTTTATTATAATGGGCGACACCCACTTCGACTGGTGGGAAGACCACGATTCCACGTGGCTTGCGGCACAGGGCGACGACTACCGCCAGGTTACCCAGGAATACGTTCCTAATACAAGAAATAACCACGACGATTTCATCTCGGAAATCCTTGCAATGTCGCAGAAGCCTGAGCTGAACGTCCAGGGCGTTATTCAGCTGGGCGACCTGATGGAAGGCCTGGCAGGAAGAGCCGACCTGGCGCTTAATATGGCACGCCACGCAACCGGAGGCCTCAGGGCACCGGAATTCTCGGTGCCGTGGCTTATTACAAGGGGCAACCACGACCAGACCGGCCCCGGGCAGGCTGAGGCCTACATGCAGGTTGTGCCCCCATTTATTACAAACGAGATTGGTAAATCTGTTACAAGTAAATTTTACACCTATACCACGGGCGACGTTAAGATAATAAGCATTGACTGCTACGACACGGGAAACCTGATCCCGTTCCTTGAGCAGGAACTGACCAACACAACTGCAAAATTTAAGATTGTTGCAACGCACATGCCCATTGTTCCTGTCTCGGGCAGGCTGTGGAACATTTTTGAGAAGGATTCACTTAAGCGCGACGAGCTAATGAACCTGATCGCAAAAAACAACGCCATAGTACTTGCGGGCCACCTGCATAAGTATTCCGTCCTGAGGCGCCAGACGCCCTATGGGCCTTTCATACAGATAGCGGTCAACAGCGTTATAAGCAACAGAAATAAAAATACACCGTCGGCCTATACCACCACATACGGATCTAACCTTGTTGACATGGAACCGGGCTTTGACCCCTCGGGCGCGTACTCAAGAAAAAGATACCTGGATTTTGAAGCCGGGTTTGTCTCCGATTTCCGCATGGCCGATATGCCCGGCTACGCAGTCCTTTTACTCAACAGCACAACCGGAATGATAAAGCTTCAGGCTTACTGCGGACTTGGACAGAAAATGTCGGAAGAGGTTCTGCTTACTTCATACGACCTGAACGTAAATAAAACGGGCAGCGGAACTGTAACTAAAACTCCCGAGGCCCCCAACTACCTCGCGGGCTCAACGGTTACACTTAAAGCCGAAGGAGACCTGGGCTGGAAATTCGAAGGCTGGACGGGCGGCCTCTCCGGAAACCAGAACCCTGTTTCCATTCTGATGGACGGAAATAAAACCGTTACGGCATTATTTACAGAAATTCAGGGGCAGTTTGAACTGAGAACTGAAGCCCTTGGAAACGGTACGCTTGAAGTTACACCCGCGGGACCCTACTACGCTGCCGGAACAACCGTTACCGTTAAGGCTCACCCCAAAACGGGCTACAAGCTTGAAAGCTGGACCGAAGGCGCCACGGGAAAAGACACAGTAATTACACTTACCATGAATTCTCACATAAAACTTACAGCCCTCTTCAGTAAAATTAATACCTATAAACTGAAAACGGGAAAAGCTGAACACGGAACAATTACCGTGACCCCGCAGGGAAGTGAATTTTATGAGTTTACGAACGTTAAAGTTAGCGCGGTGCCCGAGACAGGCTGGGAACTGCTTGAATGGACGGGCGCTCTGAACGGAAAATCCTTAAACGAAACATTGTATATGAACGGCAATAAGGAAGTAAAGGCAATTTTTAAGAAAACCGACGGCTCAGTTCAAACCATAAAACCTGCAGAAGACGGCTACGTCAGAGGCGGAATGATGTATGCCGACAAACTCTTCGGCGCTGATACGTGTCTGCGCGTCCTGGAAGGAACCTCAGACACATACAGATGCAGGTCCTTCATCAAATTTCCTATGAAGGATATTAAAGGCAACATACTGTCCGCCACGCTGAAACTGAAGGTGAGGCCTAAAAGCCTCACCTCAGGCACTCAGGCAAGGGCAGACCTTTATGAGGCCTCCGGCGACGCCTGGCATGAGTCTGACCTCAGGTGGAAGGCTTCACCAATAATAGGCCTGACTTCCCTCGACTCCTGCACCGTAATAGACAGCGAAACCGTTACAGGCTCGTGGGACGTAACAGCCCTTGCAATCCAGGAGCAGAAGAACGATTCAACGCTCAGCATCGCACTGAAGGATAAGTCGGGATCCAATGTAAGCGTGGACTTTTATTCGAGGGAAACCATAAATTCACCGGAGCTCTTAATAGTTACAGACAACACAAGCGCTGTTTCTGAATCCGGAGGCGAAAGGCCCCGTAACTTTGCGCTCAGGCAGAACTATCCTAATCCCTTCAACCCGTCGTCTAAAATTACTTTTTCCGTCCCCGTGGCAGGGCACGTAAAGTTAAAAGTGTTTAATATCCTCGGCAATGAAGTTGCTGTGCTTGTAAATGGTTACAAGGCCGCGGGCAGCTATACAGTTGAATTTAACGGGGCGGGACTTCCTAGCGGCGTTTATTTCTACAGGATGGAAGCAGGCAGGTTTACAGATACCAGGAAACTCATCCTTGCAAAATAAAGAACGTTTTTTCCTGCGCACTCCTTCCGGCACCGCAGTCCCAAAGAAAATCCAATAATTAAACAAACTACCGGAGAAATTATGAAAGAAAGAAAAACCGTATTCTTTGCCGCCGCCGCCGCTTCACTGGGCGGATTCCTTTTCGGCTTCGATACGGCCGTTATATCGGGAGCTGAAAAAGCCATTCAGCAGCTTTTCCAGCTGGACAGCTTCTGGCACGGGTTTACCATTGCAATAGCCCTTATAGGCACTGTAATCGGCGCACTCTCGGCCGGCAAACCTGCCGACCTGTACGGCAGAAAGGCCTCACTTATAGTAATTGCCCTCTTCTTCTGCATCTCTGCAGTAGGGAGCGGACTTGCAAACAGCTGGGAGATGTTCCTTGTATTCAGGTTTATAGGAGGACTCGGCATAGGGGCTTCTTCCGTTGTGGGGCCAATGTACATTTCTGAAATATCCCCCTCGCACTTAAGAGGCCGCCTGGTGGCGTTTTTCCAGCTTAATATCGTTATCGGCATACTGGTCTCATTCTTTTCAAACTATCTTTTTTCAGCCCTTGGCGAAGGCTCATGGCGCTGGATGCTTGGCGTGGCGTTCTTCCCGGGAATAATCTTCCTTTCACTCATATTCTTTATACCCAACAGCCCCAGGTGGCTCGTTAAGCGCGGCCGCATTTCAGAGGCAAGGGATATACTTAAGAAAATAGGGGAGAAGAATGCCGAGGGTGAAATTAAAGAAATTACAGAATCCTTAAGAAGTGAAGCCGGGGCAAAGAAGGAAAAACTCCTATCGTCTGAATATAAAAAACCTGTTGCATATGCCATGCTGCTTGCAATATTCAACCAGTTCTCGGGCATAAATGCAATTTTATATTTCTCCCCCCGCATTTTTGAAATGGCGGGCTTCCAGCAGGGAACGGCAATGCTGCAGAGCGTGAGCATTGGACTTACAAATTTCCTTTTTACAATTATCGCCATGACGATAATTGACCGCTTCGGAAGGCGCACACTTCTTATTGTGGGCTCGCTTGGAATGATAGTTTCACTTGGAATGGTGTCTTTTACATTCTTTACAAAAAATTTCGGCAGCTACAACATGCTCGTTTATCTCATAAGCTTTATTGCGTTCTTTGCCTTTTCGCAGGGAGCGGTAATATGGGTGTTTATTTCTGAGATATTCCCGAATAAGGTAAGAGCCAAAGGCCAGACGCTGGGAAGCTCTACGCACTGGATAGTAGCTACAATAATTTCATGGACGTTCCCCTTTGTTGCTGAAAACCCCGCAATTGGCGGAGGCCCGTCGTTCCTCTTCTTTGCCTTAATGATGCTCCTGCAGTTATTGTTTGTCCTTAAGTACCTGCCCGAGACCAAAGGCAAATCCTTAGAGCAGATAGAGCGCGACCTCCAGGCGGTGCCTTTGGAGGCTGAAGAGCTGAACTAAGCGGAATAAAATGGATGGACCGGAAAAGTAAAAGCCTGCGGTAAAATGCAGGCTTTTTAATCTCTCTTCACCTTCATTAATAACTCCTGCTTCCGTATTCCATTCTCTGATTGTATATATACAATTCTGCCGCAATCCCCAAATGGGCTATACAATTCAGAAATAAATTAACAAACTCTTGAAACTGAATATATAATGTTATAGCTTTGACTTGGTCATTCCACTCGCTGGGAGCTTTGAAGCTCCGGTTGCGAAAAAGGTTAGTTTGTTCGTTCGCTTGGCTCTGTTCACTTTTCGTTTTCGTCTTTTTCTTTAATTCATCTTATTTTTTTAATTACTTCAGGGAGTCCAAATGAAGAAAACTTTTTCAATTGTGGGATTATTCCTGGTACTATTTACATGTAGTATCTTTGGACAGTTTAATTACAAGTTCTCCGCGGGTTCAGGAACGTTTACTGCTCTTTCGGGAGCGACACAGTTCACCTGGGCCACAGGAGCCACAGCCGATGAGGGTTACACTAATGCAACCGATATCGGCTTTACTTTTAAATATGCAGGAACTGACTATACCCAGTTCCAGGTTTCAACCAACGGTTTCCTGAGGTTTGGCACCGGCCTTGCCAGTGCAACCTCGGCAGATGCTCTCGATGGAGTGTTAAGGCAGATTGCCGCTCCTTTGTGGAATGATTTAGCTGTCGGCGCAACATCAGACATCAGCTATCTCATTGAAGGAAACGCTCCAAACCGCACACTTACTGTTGAATGGAAAAATGTAAAGTGGAGCAAATCAGCCACATCAAACAATTCAGAATTCCAGGTGAAGCTTTATGAAACGAGCAATAAAATAGAATTTGTCTACGGCAATATGCTCGGCTCAAACGGAGGCAGCGCCTCAATAGGATTGGCCGATAATACGGTGATTACTAAGGCCGGCTCTGCAACCGGTAAATTCTTAAGCATCAACGTCGGCGGAACTGCAGCTCCAAGAGTATACCACCAGTCAATGGGTAATACCTTTAACAATATAATATCTGCTCCTGATCCAAATACGGTATTTACCTTTGAAGCCGTTACACCAGCTCCAATTCCTGCCGGCACATACAGCATCGGCGGATCAAGTCCTGACTATAAGTCCTTAAGCGATGCAGCCATGGCGCTGAACGTAAATGGCATAGCAGGACCTGTCACATTTAAGGTTCGCGATGGCATTTACGACGACGTATTCCATCTTATTGATGTTGCCGGAACTTCTGATGCCAATACCATCACACTCATGAATGAAAGCGGCACAGTTGTGCTTTCGCCAATGAATGGCAGCGTCAACAGCACTTCAGGTCCTTACACTGCCGATGCTATTGTGCGCCTCGACGGAACCCAGCATGCTACAATCCAGGGCCTTACCTTAAATGACAACGGACTGGCAAATAACACATTAAAGTTCGAGTTTGGTGTTTGCCTTGGCAACTCCCAGTTAAATGGTAAAATGGTTAAGGGGGGAAGATTTAATCATTTAAGAAATCTTAAAATTGATATGAAGTCTACCGCCGGAGCGGTAAACCACGCAGGTTCAATTGGCATCCGTTTCTATACGCAGTGGACCGCAAGCACCAATGAAACAGATACCAGCATGACAACCAGCTATAACACAATAGAAAACTGTAACATTACAGGCTTCTGGCGCTCAGCAATTAAAACATTTGGTATAAACGGTGTAAATCCCGACCGCGGAAACGTTATAACAGGAAACACAATTGGAAACGTTTTAATTCCGGCACCGGGTATAGGCTCCGACATCCGCGCATTGGAAATGGATTGCCAGAGTAATATTATCATAGAGAAAAACAAGATCCAGAATATTGAAGCTGATATAATGACTACAAACAATGTTTATGGAATCTGGTTTAATCCTTCTTCAAGCGGAACCAACTTAAGCGGCGGTACAATAACTATCCGTAACAATGAAATCAGTTCACTTTACAATGCCGGCGATCAGGTAACAACAGGCGTGGCAAGTGCAATTGCCTGCAACAACGTTGCAAATAACACTGAAGTTCAGGTTTATGGAAATAAGATCTATGACCTCGTTACCAGCGGTATCAATACCGGTACGGGTAATGCCAGAGTAGAGGGAATTTATCTGAATATGGCAACCGGAACCCCGGTAACTGTAAAGATATATAACAACATGATCTATGACCTGAGGGCGCCATATTCAGCTTCCACCGGTGCTCCAAACGTAAGAGGATTAGCTCTTGTAAATACAGGCACAAACGGCACATTCAAAGTCTATAATAACACCGTTTATCTCGATAACTCGGTTCCTCCTGCGGTGACAAAAGGAACAAACGTAGGCTATCGTTCAGCATGTCTGTATCTTCAGTCATTCCAGACTGCCACACTTGATCTTAAGAATAACGCGTTTGTAAACACAATGGGTACAAGCGCAGTCGGAACCGGCGTCTCTGCCTCATCCTGCTTCAATACTACCGGTTCGGAATGGTTTGTAAGAATGACAGAAAACAGCGATAACAACTTATACTTTGCTGATACAGCTAAAGGAAATTGCGGAATCGCTTTCAACAACTCAGTAGCATTTAAGTCGATGGCTTCATACCGTGCCATTGCCAACATGGGATCAAGAGAAAGCAATTCATTCTTTGCTGATCCTACAACATCTTTTGTAAGCGCAGCAAGCCCTTATGACCTCCACATCAGACCATCTTCATGGCTCGTGAAGGCACAGGGATCACCGCTTGCACAGGTGACAACAGATATCGACGGTGATAAAAGAAGTACAGATTTAACTTCGGGCCCTGTCTCAGTTGGCGCAGATGAATACGCCGCTACAGGCAAGCCTTCTGTTACATCAACAGGCACAATAGCCGACAGCATGACTACTGTATTTACAGGCGTTGACGGCAAAAAAGTTGGTGAACTGACCTGGCACAAGGGAAAAGGCACTCTTCCTGATTCAGTTGCCCTGTCTTATAATCCGGGAAGCCAGCTGACTACACCAGCAGGAAGTTCAATCTACAAGAACTACTCTGTTGCAACTTTTGGCGGTGTAAAGGGCTGGAACGCTGACCTTAAGCTCTATTATAATCCCACTACAGAGTTAAACGGAATAACTGAAACAGCATTAAAGATGCACCAGAAGTCAAGTGAAGTCTGGAGCCAGCTCCCGACCTCTATTGACACTGTAAAACACTTTGCACAGGTAAACATCATCTCTGGCGCCGACTTTACAATGGGTAAAGAGGCCCCTGTTCAGGCTCCTACAGTTGCAGAGGCAAGAGAAGACCTGAATACAGATTTAGTTCCTGACAGAATAGGCCAGACATTTAAGTTAACAGCTGTTGTAGTTACAAACAACCTCTCGGCCAGTGACACAGGAAGCGTATACTTCTTAAACGACAAGACGGCAGGTATTGTTCTTTCCTCAACAAAGAAGTTCTCCAGGGAACTCTCTATGGGAGACAGCCTTCAGGTTACAGGCGTAATCAGCCAGTTTAACGGCCAGACTGAAATCACCCCTGCTGATACCGTTATTGGCGACCAGGGAAGCATGGTTGTTCTTAAAGCAAATGCTTCTGTCCCTGCTCCGGTGGTCATTACTGTAAAAGACCTTAAGTCTGAACAGTATGAAGGTAATCTTGTTGTTGTAAGAGGCCTTTCAAAAATGACTTCAAGCGTGCCATGGCCGGTTTCAAACGACACAACTTTGACTGTCGGCACTAGTACAGATTCTTTGTCACTCTTTATTGATCACGACACAAAGCTGCCGGGAACAAGTGAACCTGAATGGCCGCTGGATATCATTGGCGTGGTCGGACAGAATTCGCAGACCCTCAGTGACGGTTACATACTTATACCGAGAAATACAACAGACGTAACTGTACCGGTTCTTTCTCTGGCAACGGCAAGAGAAGACTTGAACACCGACTTTATACCCGACAGAAAGGGACAGACACTTAAGGCTAAAGGCATTGTTGTTTCACCCGACTTTACCGCAAGTGCCGGTGGAAATAACTACTATATTACTGACGGAACTGCAGGTGTACTGCTCTATTCAGCCAAGAAACTTTCAGCCGCGCTGAACATTGGCGACAGCATACTTGTAAAAGGCAAGATCGATCAGTATAAGGGTGCAACTGAATTTGTTCCTCTTACAACTGAAGTAGGTGAAAAAGGAAGCGTTACGGTACTCAAGACAAATGCAAGAGTTCCTGCTCCGATTGAAATATCCCTGAAGGATGTCAATTCAGAAAAATATGAAGGAAGCCTTGTAAGAGTTAAAAACGTCAGCAAGAAGTCTACAGGCACTAATGTTTGGCCTGAAGCCGGTAAGTATGCCAATATCATGGTTGAAGCCGATCAGGATTCGGCAATCGTGTTTATCGATAATGATACCGATATAGACGGAACAAAAGAAATCAGGTGGCCTGCTAACATTACGGGTGTCATCAGCCAGTACACTTCTTCTGCTACTCCTAACGACGGCTATGAACTGCTTCCTAGAAGCACGGCTGATCTGGATATGATCGACGGAGTTCAGGAAAATTCCAGGATTCCTGCAACATATGCTCTGAATCAGAATTATCCTAACCCGTTTAACCCTTCAACTACCATCAGCTTTGACCTTAGGACAAATGCAAACGTAACATTGAAGATCTATAGTGTTCTTGGAGAGGAAGTCTTAACACTTATGAATGGCAGCTTAATGCCTGCCGGCCATAAGATACTTTCATTCAATGCGTCTAACCTGCCAAGCGGAATGTATATTTACAGGCTGGAAGCAAAGGGGATTGACGGATCCAACTTTACGGGCATTAAGAAAATGATGCTCCTCAAGTAAGACTCCTCTAAATCCTGAAACAAGAAAAGCCGGTTCCTTGCGGGACCGGCTTTTTTTTGGGGTGCATAGACATTCCCCCAAAAAATCAGAGGCTGTACAAAATAGAATCTATCCTCTTAATCTCCTCTTCGCTGAACGAGGTGTTCTTAAGGAGGGCGATGGCGTCGTTTATGTGCTCAACACGGCTTGCGCCTATTAGCGTTGAAGTTACACCCGGAAGCCTCATAGTCCATGCAAGCGCCATCTGCGCCAGAGTCTGGTTGCGCTCTTTTGCCATATTGTTCAGGTCGTTCAGCTTTCTAACCTTGTCGTCTGTAATCTGGTCCTTAAGCGAGCTGTAGCTTTTTGACGCGCGTGAGCCTTCGGGTATGCCTTTGAGGTACTTATCTGTAAGGAGTCCCTGCGCCAGCGGGGAGAACACAATGCATCCCATGCCGTTTTTATCCAGCACATCCAACAGTCCGTCCTCAATCCAGCGGTTGAACATGTTATACTTTGCCTGGTGGATAATAAATGGCGTCTTGAGCTCCTTCATAATCTCAACCGCCTTTTTTGTCTGCTCGGCACTGTAATTTGAAATGCCCGCATAAAGAGCCTTGCCTGAACGGACTATCTGGTCCAGCGCCATCATGGATTCCTCAACGGGAGTCTCGGGATCGGGCCTGTGGTGGTAGAAAATATCCACATAATCCAGCTTCATTCTCTTCAGGCTCTGGTCGAGGCTTGAAATGATGTACTTCCTCGATCCCCAGTTGCCGTATGGACCCGGCCACATATCGTAGCCCGCTTTGGTCGATATTACAAGCTCATCGCGGTAAGGCCTGAGGTCGCGTTCCATAACGCTGCCGAAAGTTTCCTCGGCGCTGCCGTAGGGAGGTCCGTAGTTATTTGCCAGGTCGAAATGTGTAATTCCAAGGTCGAAAGCCCTGAATAGCATACTGCGGCTGTTTTCATAGATATTCACGCCGCCGAAATTCATCCAGAGTCCCAGCGATATAAGAGGAAGCTTAAGGCCGCTCTTGCCGCATCTTTTATACGTCATGCCCTCATATCTGGAGGCAGATGGCAGGTAAGTCATTTAATAATTCCTGTATTTAATTTGAAAAATATTCCGGATTAATGATCCAAATATAAGAATAATAGATCAAAGTTCGAGGTTCCCGAAGCGCAGGATTCGAGGTTTTTGAGCCCTCCTCGGAGGGCTTTCTTATTTTTTTGAATAGCCACGAGCTTTAGCTCGTGGAACCGGAAATTCCCCCTCTCCCCAAATGGGCTTTAGCCCCAGATTTCCCATCGCAATGCGGGATTTTCCCCGAATGATCGGGGGCTAAAGCCCGAGGGTGTGGGTGCGTATTGATCCACCCCGACCTAAAGGTCAGGGCTATTCATAAAACCCATGCACACAAATTCCCGCAAATTTCATTACATTTGTAAAACTATTTTCACACATACCGGGAGTATTATGAAAAGAATCCTGATGACTGTTTTACTGCTTACTGCAATTGTCTCCGCCGGAGATAAGGGCGCAAAAAAAATTAACCCGGCTGGCCTGGTTAACCCGCTCGTCGGCACGGACTCGGATTATAAACTCTCCAACGGCAACACTTACCCTGCCATTGCTCTTCCCTGGGCTATGAACTTCTGGTCGCCACAGACGGGCAAAATGGGCAGCGGCTGGATGTATACATACGATGAATATAAAATTAAAGGCTTCCGCCAGACCCACCAGCCCTCACCGTGGATTGGCGACTACGGCAGCTTCTCTATTATGCCCATTACCGGCACGCTTAAATTTCCTGAGGACGAACGCGCCTCCTGGTTCAGCCATAAAAGGGAAATTGCAAAGCCTTACTACTATCAGGTATACCTGGGCGACTATAACGTCTCGGTTGAAATAACCCCCACCGAACGCGCAGCGCAGTTCCGGGTAAAGTATCCCAAGACGGATAACTCCTACCTACTTATAGATGCCTTCAACAAAGGCTCATATATAAAGGTCATTCCAAAAGAAAAAAAACTAATAGGCTACTGCCGCAACAACAAAGGCGGCGTCCCGGAAAACTTTCATAACTACTTCGTCGTTTATTTTGATAAGGAAATAGATTCAGTCTGTACATGGAGCGAAAAGGGAATATTCCCCGGCAGAACAGAAGAAACAGCAGATCACGTAATGGCCGCGGTAAAATTCAAAACTAATGAAAATGAAACAGTCCACATCCGTACCGCTTCATCTTTTATAAGCTTTGATCAGGCGGAGCTGAACCTGAAAAGGGAAATAGGAAACGATTCATTTACCGAAACCATGACTAAAGCTGAAAAAGTGTGGAATGACGGCTTGTCCAGAATTGAAATTGAAGGCGGCACCGAAAGCCAGATGAAAACCTTCTACACTGCGCTCTACAGAACCATGCTTTTTCCAAGGGGACTTTATGAAATGGATAAGGATAATAAAGTTGTCCACTACAGCCCCTACGACGGTGTGGTTCATCCGGGCTACATGTTTACAGATAACGGCTTCTGGGACACCTTCCGCGCGGCTTTCCCGCTACTAACAATAATGCAGCCCGGACTATGCAGCCATATTATGGAGGGACTTGTAAATACCTACAACGAAAGCGGATGGCTACCCGAATGGGCAAGCCCCGGCCACCGCGACTGCATGATAGGCTCCAACTCGGCTTCCGTTATTGCAGGCACATACCTTAACGGCATAAGGGGATACGACATAAATAAACTTTATGAAGCCATACTGAAGAACTCCGAAAATGAAGGCCCGCTTGAATCCGTAGGCCGCCGCGGCGTAAAGTATTACAATTCGCTTGGCTACGTGCCTTACGACGTCAAAATCAATGAAAACGCCGCCCGCACGCTTGAATACAGCTACGACGACTTTGCAATATGGAAGCTCGCACAGGCGCTCGGCCGCCCCAAAGATGAAACAGACCGCTTTGCCAGACGCTCCATGAACTACAAAAACGTCTTTGACAAGTCCACTGGCTTCATGCGCGGAAGAAACAGCAGCGGCACATTCCAGAGCCCCTTCAGGCCCGACAAATGGGGCGACGCCTTTACTGAAGGATGCGCCTGGCATTACACATGGGCCGTATTTCATGACCCCGCGGGACTGATGAACCTCATGGGCGGAAGGGAGAAATTTACGGCAAAGCTCGACTCTTTATTTACCTCAGCCCCCACGTTCGACTATTCATATTACGGAGTGCAGATACACGAGATTACGGAAATGGTAATTGCGGGCATGGGTCAGTACGCTCACGGCAACCAGCCCGTTCAGCACGCAATATACCTTTACAACTACGCGGGCGAGCCCTGGAAGGCTCAGGCGCACGCGCGTGAGGCAATGGACGTACTTTACACTCCCGAGCCCGACGGCCTCTGCGGCGACGAGGATAACGGTCAGACAAGCGCGTGGTATGTACTTTCAGCCTTGGGCATGTACTCCGTATGCCCCGCGGCAGGGGAGTACGTATTCGGATCCCCCTTATTCAGCAAAGCCGTGCTCCACCTCGAAAACGGAAAAACCTTTACCATTGAAGCCAGTGACAATTCGCATGAGAACATCTATATCGATAAAGCATCACTTAACGGCAAAGACTACACCAAAAATTTCCTGACGCACCAGGACCTGATACAAGGCGGCAGCCTTGAATTCCGCATGAGCAGTAAACCCAACAAAAGCAGGGGAACGGCGAAGGGCGATATGCCGTATTCGTTCTCGGAATGATCCAGCGTTCAGCCTTTTTGAGCCCTCCTTGGAGGGCTTTCTCATTTTTTTGACTAGCCCGTACCTTTAGGTACGGGGGCCGATAATCCAACCCCCCCCCCCCGGCCTTTAGGCCACAATCCCGGACGGATAATCGGGGGCTAAAGCCCCGGGGGGACGGATAATCGGGGGCTAAAGCCCCGGGGGGGAGAGAGAATCGCCCCCGACCACGGCCTGAAGTCCGTGGCAATTCATAATATCTGTGGCTAAAGCCCATTTATTTTTTTCCTGTTAACCGGACGGATAATCGGGGGCTAAAGCCCAGAGAGGGAAATGGTGAATATCCGTTCCCCGTACCTAAAGGTACGGGCTAGTCATATATTAGAATCCCGTACCCAATCCGCACATACACCGTTGGACATTTGCATCTCGTTTTTCTATCTTACCCCAGCAAAAATTTCCATGAAATTATTTAACCGGAAACATCATGAAAAAAATCTCCTTCCTGCAGATTGTTACCTTATTATCCCTTACCTGCCTCGTGCAGGCACAGGGCAGCCGGCCTGAAAAATTAAATATCTACCACACTGACTGGATAGACCTGAATAAAAACGGCGTGATGGACCCTTATGAAAACTCCAAACTTGATATTGAGGAAAGGGTAAAGGACCTCATAGGCCGCATGACGCTTGAGGAAAAAACCTGCCAGACCGCAACACTCTACGGCTTCGGCCGCGTGCTTAAGGACGAGCTCCCGAACGAAAGCTGGCTTAGTAGCATCTGGAAAGACGGCATTGCAAACATTGACGAACATCTTAACGGCTACGACGGCCGCCACGAGGGCAAAAACGCCGATACGCAATACTCCTGGCCGCCATCCAAACACGCCTCGGCAATTAATACCGTCCAGAAATTCTTTATAGAACAAACGCGCCTGGGCATACCGGTCGATTTTACTAACGAGGGCATACGCGGCGTCTGCCACCAGGGAGGAACCCTTTTCCCCGCCGATATAGCAACCGGAAGCTCATGGGACGTTGACCTGGTCTCAAAAATAGGCCATATCACGGGCCGTGAAGCCCGCATACTAGGCTATACAAACATATATTCACCCATACTCGACCTTGCGCGCGATCCCCGCTGGGGCCGCACGGTGGAAACTTACGGCGAGGACCCCTACCTGGTCTCGCGCATCGGAATCTCCCAGGTAAAGGCGCTTCAAGAGGAGGGCGTTGTCTCAACTCCCAAACACTTCGCGGTCTACAGCGTACCCAAAGGGGGACGCGACGGCGCATCCAGGACCGATCCCCACGTAACCCCGCGTGAAGTTGAGGAAATCTACCTCGCCCCATTCAAAGCCGCATTTACCGAGGGCCATGCAATGGGCACAATGAGCTCGTACAACGATTATAACGGAATTCCCGTTACAGGCAGCAGCGAATTCCTTACAAAGAAACTGAGGGATGAATGGGGCTTCAAAGGCTATGTGGTATCCGACAGCAGGGCGGTGGAGTACATCTTCAACAAGCACCACGTGGCTAAGGACGCCAAGGACGCAGTCAGGCAGTCGGTAGAGGCGGGACTTAATGTAAGAACCGACTTTACGCTCCCGGAAGATTTCATACTGCCTTTGCGCGAACTGGTCCAGGAAGGCACAATACCCATAAGCACGCTGGATAAAAGAGTAAGCGACGTACTGAGGGTAAAGTTCTGGCTCGGACTCTTCGATCACCCCTACGTCGAAAATCCATCCCTTGCCGATAAAATAGTATCATCGGAAGAGCACCTGAAAGTCGCGAAGGAAGCCTCATACAAATCGATGGTGCTCCTTAAAAACGCAAACGGCACACTCCCGTTAAAGAAAAATATAAAATCAATTCTTGTAGCAGGCCCCAACGCCGATGCTGAAAAGCCGAATATCTGCCGCTACGGTCCCAGCAGAGTTGACGTTGTAACCGTGCTTGAAGGCCTGAGGGAAAAGCTTCCCGATGTGGAAATAAAATACACCAGGGGCTGCGCCGTGGTGGATAGCGCCTGGCCCGAAAGCGAAATAATGCCGCGCGAATTAAAGGGCAAGGACAAGGAAGAAATAGATAAAGCCGTGGAGATGGCCAAAGGCGTTGACGCGGCAATTGTTGTCCTTGGCGAGGATGAGAAGCTTACAGGGGAGTTCCATTCAAGAACGAGCCTCGACCTTCCGGGCTACCAGCTGGATCTTGTAAAAGCCATTTATGAGACCGGCACGCCTGTAATTGCGGTTCTTATGAACGGAAGGCCGCTTTCAATTAACTGGGTGGATAAGTACGTGCCCGCCATAATTGAAACCTGGTTCCCGGGCAAGTTCGGCGGATCGGCCGTGGCCGATATAATCTTCGGCGATTACAATCCCGGCGGAAAGCTCCCCATTACATTCCCAAAAACAGTAGGACAGCTGCCAATGGATTTCCCGTTCAAGCCCGCATCGGACATAAGCGATCCCACGGGCATACAGGGAGTCTTGTATCCCTTCGGGCACGGACTGAGCTACACAACATTTAAGTACAGCAATCTGAAAGTAAGTCCGGAAGAGCAGAGTGCGGACGGTGAAATAAAAGTAACATTTGAAATAGAGAACACGGGCAAACTTGCGGGCGATGAAGTGCCGCAGCTTTACATTAACGCCGAAGTAAGCAGTGTAACAACGTACGTAAAGAACCTGCGCGGATTTAAGAGGATACATCTTCTGCCCGGGGAAAAGAGGCTTGTGGAATTTACATTAAAGCCCGGTGACCTGAGCATACTGGACCGCGATATGAAGCGCACCGTAGAGCCCGGCAGATTCAGCGTAATGCTAGGCAGCTCCTCGGAGGACATAAGATTAAACGGAAGCTTCACAATTAAACATTAACCTGTAGGGGCGCGCGGCGGCGCGCCCTTCTTTCAGCGTTGGCAGGAACCACTGTCAGTGTTGTCAGGAACCACTTCCTGACAACACTCATGCCGAAGGCATGCCTCATTGCATCGGTATGCCACTCTCAGACAATTATCCTCTCAAACAGATTACTTCTTTTAACCGTGCCAATGTTTTCAAACATTTCAAAACCGGGTTCCCCGCCCGGCAGTTTCAAATCCATATCAAGATTGGCCAGGCCGAACCACAGGCAGAACCTTTCAAAAAACCTGACCTCAAGGCAGTCCATTCTTTCCTCCTCGGGATCCGGAACGTACTCCGCCTCAAACTCATCCTCCTCTTCGTCCACGTCCTCCTCATGGTCAGAATACTCCATCTTATCGTCATCATCCTCGTCATCATCCTCATCGTCATCCTCTTCCACAGTGAGCATAGGGAAGGCGCGGAAGTACTTCTCCTCATAAAAAGCGGGATTGCGCGGAGTGCCGCCGTACTTTTTAAGGAGGTAGAGCATAAACATAAAGCCCACCTGGCCAATTTCCTCCGATGGATAATAGTCGGTGCTGGCCCATCCGAGGCCGAGGCAGAAAGCCTTAAGGAGTTCCATATAGATTGTATAATCCGCTTTATGCTCAAAAAGGTCCGCGCCGTGTTTAGTAAGCAGGAGTGTATTATTCTTAATCTCGGCCAGTTCCGTAATCAGAAGAAGGTGTCTTACAACAAAGAGCAGCAGCCAGTCATATTCAGAGCGGAATTCGATATCGCCGTCCTCAATTAAGTCATCCGTCAGGTAGCCCTTATCATAGATGGATTTAACAAGTTTAAAAGGCATATATCCCTTAGAAGAGAGCTTAACGCCGTTCTTTTCGGAGAGAGTGGAAAGCAGGTCCCAGGCGATCAGGAAAAGTGGGGATTCGGCAACGATGCCGGGTATAGCCTTCTTAGCGAATTTGATGACAGTATTATTCTCAAAAGGGCGGTAGAGGATCTGTTCCATCTGGTTAGGAGTAAGCCCGTCGAAGTCATCCAGGGGGG
>JAAXKN010000022.1:0-7401 GCA_025612375.1 Ignavibacteria bacterium | reverse complement strand
TAGAGGATCTGTTCCATCTGGTTAGGAGTAAGCCCGTCGAAGTCATCCAGGGGGGTATTATTCTGGTCGTTGACAGCCTTTTCGGCGTATTTATTTATGTCATAGATTTTCATAATGGCAGATTTAATAAAGTATTATAAAGCAGTTTATTTACCCAAAAAATAACCAATTTCCGCATCAAAGTCACCCGTCGCCGTTTGGGCTGGCGCAGCCATTGAATTGCCACGACTGAATTGCTCACGACTGAATTGCCACGGCCTTCAGGCCGTGGGCGGGGAGAGAAAAAACACGGGACTTTAGTCCCAGATCTCCATTTAGAATCCCGCGATGATCAATCTCCGAAGGGATGGACTGCATAATTGTGCTCATCCGCAATACAATTATTTAAATTTTTAAGCTATATTACGGCAATCAATTTCCGCATTTTCTTCCTTTATAATATATTCAAAAATAACCAGAGAGGTTAGAAATGGTAAAACTTGCTCTTCCTTTCTTACTGTTGGCACTGCTGCTATCGGGATGCAAATCGTCCGTTATTGAATCCCGCCCCGCTTCACCGAGTTTGCAATTCAGCTTTTCAAATTCACAGAAGGCGCACGTTAAGCTGACCGTTGAAAACATGTATAACAGCGTTGTAGCAGTCCTGCTGGAGGAGGATATGCCTGCCGGAGACCATTTAATAAACTTCAGAATAGAAAACTTCACCAGCGGTTTATACTATTTTATAATGGAAGCCAAAGGCATAGATAATAACTACTACGAAAAATCGACTCAGAATTTCAATGTGGTGCTGCAATGAAAAAATGCATTATAACATCAGCCCTGCTATTAATTGTAAATTCGGTCTTATTTCCGCAGTACAGGATAAGCCTGAATCCCGGCTTCGGCTATTATGCCTCCAACTCTGAGAACGCGCTCAGAATGATGGAGAATCAGAAGAAATACCGTTCCTATTTCTCCTTCGGACTTTCATTTCAGAAAGATGACTTCTTCGGAATAAGCTTAATGCTGGATTACAGCTATAATCATCTTACCAGGGACAATCTGGTGGTGTTTGATTATTCCGATATGAGTCCCATTGAATACAGCAAAATTCATGGCGGATTAAAACTTTCCACGCACAGCATTGACATTGCTTATCTGGGCACACTAACCCGGAATTTCCATTTCGGCATTGGGCCTTCATTTGTTATTACCAGCAGGACATATGAAAGTGAAGCAGGCTATGGGGATGGAAGACTTGTATTTCCTGCGTTTCAGGACCGTCTGGCGTCCTCGGGACTTGGAATAAACGTCTTCATGATGTACAATACGCATTTAATTGAAAGCTTTTATTTAACATCCAAAATAAAATTGCGTTACGCCCATTCCATCTGGTTCGACAAAGGCCCGCGGAATCTGGATAATTACAGCCAGGAATTCGTCACCCCGGAAGTGTCCGTTGGACTGGGCTATGCGTTCTGAATATTCACTCAACGGCGTACTGCGTCGTACAGGCAGAAAATAATTCATATCTGTGCAGGGGCGGCCGGCGCCGGGCCTGCCCATGGCATAGGCCGCCCTGCTAATGATGTCATCAACCCTTCCCGTGGTGTCAGGAACCACTTCCGGCACTGCTTATGCCTTAAGGCATAACATTATCCTCCCGCGCGGCTGTTTCTGACAACATAAACAACCCCGTCCTTCACATCAAACCCTACTCCGTGTCCGCAGAGGATGATCCTGTAGAGGTTCATCGCATCATCGGTATCCGTAATTTCCATGAACTGGCACAGGCTCTTAAAGGTGTACTGATAAAGCCCTATTTCCTGCTCCATCAGCCTGTGTCTCATATTGGAAAGGTACTTATTCCTCCATATCATATCAGGTGTAAGGCTGTTTGCCCTTGTAGGCAGAAATGGATAGATATAGCTCAGGATATTAACATATAAAACACTGCCTGTATCCTCCGGGTAAAGCATATCGTCAATAAAGCCGTCCATTTCATAGAGCATCTGAACGATATACCTTTTGAATCTCATTTCAAAGAGAGACAGCGTCCGTTTAAGTATTTGGATGTGATGCTGCACAATCAGGAGTATTCTTTGCCTGGACAAATTTAATTCCGCGCCTATTTCCTGGAAACTATTTCTGCCTACGAACCGGCGCTGAAGCACCTGTCTGTCCCTTTCCGGAAGGACTAGCAGTAAATTAGAGATAAGGCCATAATGAATTTCCAGAATATCAAATAAATAGAACCGGTCATCCTCATGCACGTTCACAATGGTTTCTATATTGCCGTACGCCTCGTTTTTTACTTTAGGGTACGGGTGGGCTGTTATCCTGGAGTTTAAGTCGGGCAGATTGTTCAGGAAATCTAGAAGCTGTTTGAGTGTAATTACGCCAACCCGGCGTTCTTTCAGCAGTTTTTTTGTATTGAGGTCCAGAATGTCTTTAACGGTGACGAGTTCCAGATGTAAAGAAAGATAGCTCACGAATTTTGCAGGGAGGAAGCATTCAAACCATCTGATCTCGAGCCTTCCCAGTCCGGCAAACAGTTTCTCCGGGCTTTGGAAACATGATCTTATATCGGGGCCAATAAAAAAGCTGGGACTGTCTTCTGAGTCAACGAGGCTGCTCAGTTCAGATATTTTATTAAGGAAGCGGATAACCTGGTTAATCGTAAGAATTCCGATGCCTTTGGATTTCATGAGTTTTTCCGCATTAAACTCCAGCAGATCCTTAATTGTGCGCGGGAAATCATGTGAAGTAATATAGCGCACGAATCGTTTGGGCAGCACCTTATGGAAGTCCAGTATGCGACTGTCCAGGTACTGTTCGAGATCCGCGGGATTTTTGCAGAAAGAAGAAAACGGGCCAGAAGGGGCTCCAACAAACCGGAAGTCGTCGTAGGTCTCACTTAAGGGGGCAACCCCTTTAGCCTTATGTTTTAAGGAATTGTCCTTCATATAAGCCAGTCCGGAAATATAAGAAATAAAAATTCCTGAGAGTGAAAAATGATAGTCCCCAAAGATGCAAAAATCCTAGCAAGAAGAAAAGAGTGGAAGTGGAAAAGACACTATTACACCAGATCCTTAGGCCGCAGGTATCATTGAAGGAAGACCTGAACAGGGATGCAGTTTTACTAAGTCTTAGTTACCAAGATAAAAGTTCAAATAGGAACTAGAGATGGAAAGACAAAAAATATTTAATCGTTAATTGTAGTTTCCTTTGTATTTTGTTAACTTCTAAAACAAAAAAGCTAATAACAAAACGGTACTCTTAGATGAAAGACTTTTTTGTTTCTATAGAAGGATTATCTTCAGAGAATCTTACTACAGAAATTTTAGCCCAAATTTTAATATCCCGGGAATTTGCAGCATATCAGCGTTTATTCTTTAGTCACATATTCCAGGAAAACTGCTTAAAATCGACAGAAGAATACGGATACGAAGTTACAACGCAAATGGACTTTAAAGAGCTAGGGCGACCAGACTTGGTTATCTATAATACAAATTCTGTATTTCTCATTGAGAACAAATTCTATGCACCGTATTCTAACGAAAATCAAATAAGCCGTTATATCGAAATACTAAACACTCACTTCTCCAATTATTCAAGAAAGGAAATATTCTTACTAACAATCAAACGCAGACTAAATCACTACGAGGAAAAAATTAGTAAAGATCTGATTCTAAGCAACACTAAAGTTGGCACAGTGAAGCTCAACTATCTTTTATGGGATGATATTTTAAAGATTTTTGCATCTACAAATTTTGTTGTAAATAATTTAGCTTATTTTATTCAGACAAGGTTCCTTACTTCAATAGAATTAGACCCTAAGGAAATAGAAATGCTTAACAATAACAATTATCCACAAGCGTTGAATAAGATTTTCAATCTTATTCCATTAATTAAAGATATTATTTTAAAATCTTATACTGTTCAAAGAACCAGTCAGTCATATAATTATTATGGTTTTTACATTGAGCAAGGCTTGGTAAAATCCTGGTTTGGATATTTTTTCCCTTTATGGTTAACTCCTATTGATGTTAATGTATGTACCCCTCTACATTTACAGATAAGAGAGGAATGGATTACTAACGGAGTAGATTTAACAAAATTTAATAATGAGTTATCCACTATAGGATTTGTTAAGCATAATGATTTTCACTGGGTTAAACCTTATGACCTGAAATTGTTGTCTTCAAAAGACAGCAGTAGTGAGTTAAATTATGAAAAACTAGCTCAGGTTTTGATGAATGATCTGGAGAAAGTTCAAAATGTTGCCAGACCTTAGTATTTACGTTGAACAGTATTGCGTTTATACGATTTAATTATAATTTGGATATTTGTTGTTTGCTACTGCAGCTCATTATAAAGTATTTAAAAACCATTTATTCGAGGAATATTAAAGTGAAATGAAAATATTGGTGATTACAAATAGCTATGATGTCACTGTGGATTATATAATCAATAAATACAACTCATATTATCAAATATTTAGATTTAATATTGACAAATTTGATGAGTATAGAATTCGTATTGCGAATAACCCATTTAATTATTTAATATCTTCTCCAGTTCAGGAAATAAAATCAGAGGAAATAAAATCTATCTACTTTAGAAAACCAACATTTTCAAAAAAACAAGAAGATGAAATTGGACTTGTTAAGAAAAGTTTATTGCGATTAATTTATGGCTTTGCGGAATCTTTTGATGGAACATGTTTAACACGCCCGTCTATTTTATCCGTTTCTGAAAATAAGGTTGTTCAGATGAAGGTGGCTGAAAAGGTAGGCCTAAAAATCCCAAAAAGTTTGATTACAAATATCAGGCTAGACGCAGATCAGTTCTCCAATACTAATAGAAGCACAATCTTTAAATTTCTTTGCAATTCAAATTATGAAAAGGGAAACAATGAATATACCCTTGGCACAAATATTCTAGATGATAGTGAAAGTTTGCGAGGTATTGAAAAATTGCCAATTTATTTCCAGGAATATCAGGAAAAGACATATGAATTAAGGGTGACAATAATAGGTGAAACGATCTATGCTGTTAAAATATTATCCCAGGGCCATGAGTCTACTAGAATTGATTGGCGGAAATGTTATAATGCACTTCAATATGGAATGGATGAATTACCCAAATCAGTTCGTGATAAGCTGTTTCTTTTAATGAAAGAATTAAATATTAAATTTGGTGCTTTTGATCTGATCTTTCATAACGGCGAGTATTATTTTTTGGAAGTAAATCCAAACGGGCAATGGCTATGGCTTGAACGTTCATTAGGAATAGATATTTCAGAACAAATTATTAAATATTTGATAAAGTAGATATGTATTATGTACTAAAAATATTTTCTTTTAGTCCAATCTTCAATATTTCTGGAGAGGACAAGTTTTACGGAGATATTGGGGAGAAAAGTAATTTAATACGAATCTCAATAGTAGGATTTACTATAATTTATTTCTTTACTTTCTTTTCAATAGTTTATGATAAAAAGAGGAAAAGGATAAAATTTGAATATTTTCATATAGTAAAATATCCGATTCTTTCTATAACCGAAGACCAAATTCAGGAAAAAATCAGGAGATTTACTTGTTCTATTGAATCTTGTGATGAAGAAGCTTTAACTATTAAGCTATCAGTAATAAAGGATAAAATTGAAGGCCAACAGGAGAACATTAATCATTCTCTTGTAAAAGCAAATGTGGTACTGGCTATATTTATTGGTGTATTACTATATTTTATGGGAAGCAAATTTGATCCTCTGCTATTTTATAATGGACCAGTGGGAGTAAAAATCCTATTAGTACTATTAACGTTCTGTTATTTTGCATCATGTGTGAATTTATTTTTCTTCATTACAAGATTAACAAGGGTTAGTTCATACTGCGAAGTGTCAATCCCAAAATCAAATAATAAGCACAGGATTTTGAATGAAACGATTATTGATTATTACACCAAGTTTACGAGAAACAAAATAAATAGTGTAAATCAGGTCTCTTATAATATTTGGGTCCAAGATTATTTTAAGAAGTTTATTATTTATGGGGTTCTAATTCTTGCATTATTATCAGTTCCATCTAAATTGTATGTATCTGATAAATATTTATCGAATACGCATGAAATTTATCGATCATTTCAACTTACTTACAGAAATGCCGAAATATTTACATCTAATATATCGGAATTAAATAATAGCACAGTATTGCTTGATTCACTGAAAATACCTAAAATTGTAATGTTTTATCAGGAAAGTAAAATAAACAGAACAAGAATAGCTTGTTTAGAAAAGTATTATGATCGGATTTCAAGAACAAAAATATATAAAAAAATAATTCCTGTTGACACAGAATTACTTGATGGCAACAAAATTTACGTAATAACTTTAGGATGTAAATAATGGAAAAATTCTTTTTTGAAAAATATGCCGAAAAAACAATAAAAAAGAATGAACTATTGTTTCTTTATTCTCATGAATCACAAACTACTAATTTGAATATTAATAAGATAAATGGTGAAACTATGATTACGGAAGTGGAGGGTGAGATCACAGACACTGATGATATTCTTATGAGCAATTGTGTGACGGAAATATCCAAATCCCATGGTGAAGGCACTGATGACGATGACATTTTTGATTTAGCAGGCTCTACAGGTACAAGAGAAAACGGGGAAGCTTTAGACGAGGATGATTTTCTCCTAAATTAGTTGGATTACCAAAATTATTCCATAAATGAAGTATAGTTTAGCTCTTGATGGACTTACCATTTTCAACTAAAATACCAATTCACTACCTGGTCAGGGCATTTGAGGAAACAACAACCTCTTATAAGTATTTGTGGCTCTGGGCTCTAATTAGTAAGGTTTTAAAATGTAACAGTTTATTGATATCTGTAGATGAGATAGCCTCAGAAATGCTAATCCTCGCATCAGGGCCCATAATTGAAAATAAATTATCTTTTGGCAGGCAGGATAAAATGAATGATTTTATTTCTGCAATCACCCTTCATTACTTCCCAGATTCAAATCTAAAAGGTCCCGATATTCAAAACTGTATAAGAGAAAATTCCGGTGATCTGACAATAAAAGATACCATTCGCAGTATTTCGAGATACGTGCCCTTCAGATTTTTGACACCATGGTTTAATGATGAATTGGTGAGGCGTAAGGATTCAGAAAAGAATAAACTTATTGTTGAATTATCCAATCAGTATTTCACAAATTCGGAAAGAAGACCTCTATACAGACTTGATGAAAGCATGCACTATATAGAAGTGGAGACCTTATGGGCAGAGTACATAAAAGAAAATTACAAAATACTCGAAGGTTTTATATTTTGGCATTTTGCCAGTTATTTGTCGAGGGCCACGAAAACCTGCCACTAAAATGTAAAAAGGGCCATTGAAACCC
>JAAXKN010000021.1 GCA_025612375.1 Ignavibacteria bacterium | reverse complement strand
AGGGTTTCAATGGCCCTTTTTACATTTTAGTGGCAGGTTTTCGTGGCCCTCGACAGTGACAGGTTTTCATGGCCGTGGCTGGCTGGTTTTGGTTGTCCTTGACATATTAAGATGTATTTTTGAAATAACTTGGATTAAAATTAGCCAAATAGGTATTTTATATTAATAAAATTCAGCCTCGTGGCCAGACTGGAAATAAAAGGGAAAAAATAAATGCAAAATAAAAAAAATAGCCCGCATAATGCGGGCTAAAATTCCTTCAATTTGGCTTTTGGTGTAAGCATTTAAGTTACTAAAACATTCCATAATAAAGATAAAACCCTAATGAATGCTTTTTGCCAAGCAAGAATGCAGCTGTTCTAGTTGAGGACTCATCGCTGATATCCGAATACCTATAGTATCCACTAAGATTAAGATCATGAATTATTTCATACTTAGCATCCAGCCCGATATTAAAATCTTTTCTTAAAGGACCTTCCAGGAACGGTTGATTATAAGTATTTACATAAAAATCAGAAGCTTCTCTTAATCCGCCCTTTCTTAAACGCTCTGCATATAGAGAAATTTTTAGACCACGTGATGGACGATAATTAAATTGCACTCTCATTTGATCTGCATTTTGCCCCAGCCAATGACCTAGTTCATAATCCAAATGCTTATAAGTTGTAGTAGGAATATAATGCTCATATACTCTTGGTGATATTCGAGTATATTCAAAATTAATATCTAAATTATCTGCAAAGAGATCTACTTTATTAAAACCAACTGTTACAGCATTCCAGAAATTAGAATCATTTCCCTCCTCCAATTCTGTTGTAGAGAGCATGTCAATAAAAACGGTAGCATAAAAACTAAAGGATTTTGGATAACGCACAATTATATCGCCAAACAATTGACCATTATTTCCATAATCATTATTTCTGCCGGCATTATGATCCTGGAATTTATACAACATAAAAGGGATGAGGTATTCAGGGCGTAAAGTGGGATAGCTGTATATTACCGAATTGCCCAACGATAAATCCATAAATCTAAAAGGGGAAATGCTAAGGAAATTAGCAGCTATATATTTGTCCACAAACTTACCTCTGTAAACAGGTTTTCCGTCCCTCTCCATTCCTATTGGGTAGAAATATAGTGAGTCAGATACATTGGATGTAAGCCATCCATGCATGTAATAAAACCGAAGCCATTCAACCGGTTGCAAAAATAATTTTATAAAAGGGTATGATGCCGGTTTATCGGAAATTATTAATTGTCCGTATTGGCCGTGTCCCCATTGCTGATAATCTTTTGCTAAAGAAACATAGCCCCATTTCCAGTTAAAATTAAGACACCCTTTAACATCACTATATTCAATTCCATTTGAAGTCCTAAGATTTATGAAATATCCTCTTTGAGGGGTAAAAAACTTTGGATCCAGGACATTACTTCCATATTCACCATTATCCCTAAAATCCATTGAGGCCCCGAACCAATCGGAATAGGTTCCGTATACGCTTCCTCCCCACCATCTTGAATTGCTAGAATATTTTCCAGTAGCCGTTTTCCCAATTCCGAATACCGGATCAGCTGATATGGTGAATAGAGAGTCGGAATAGTTAAACAAATGCCATCTTTCAGATTGGTGCCCGTCAAGCTCCGAAGCATATTCGCGCGAATACCAATCTAATTCGCTTGCTTCTACCTCATTCAGTAATCTCTTATTTTTGATTACCTGTCTTAATAAAGCTGCTACATGTATGCGCGAAAATGGCTTAACTTCATTGTGTACATGAACTATTTCTTTTGAAGCCAGGCGGTCAAGAAACGAATAAATATCGTTATTAAACGGGACATTTACCGTCTGGGCACTTATAGAAATATTAAAAACTGCAATATAAAAGAAGATGATTAGAAATAATATACTTGCTAAGCACTTCTTGCGCGCTTTAAAAAGATATTCACCCATGCTTTATAAAAATATTTAATGTCGGTTAATATAGGATTCTTTTCATATGCATCCAGATATTTTTCCTCTGAATCCATAATCTCCTCCAAAGTTTTAGGCATATCTGCATAGAATGGAGGAATTAGACCTGGTTTATATTTCATTCTCTTTACCCTTAAAGCAGGGCGGTATAGACTCAGATAGTGCGGGCTAAGTGGTCTGACGCCAACCAGCTTCAAATCTCTTATTATCCAATTAACAATCATCGGTAATTCATCGAGCCAGAGTTTTCTAAACAGCTTCCCCCATGTAGTAATTCTAAAATCATCTTTGAACTTTCCGCCTTCCTGAAGATTGTTCATTTTATAAACATAAGCCTGAAGATATTCGGAATAGGGATGCATGGTCCTTAACTTAAACACATAAATTTCTTTACCGTCCTTCCCAATTCTTCTCATTCTAAAAAACGGTCCATAGGAAGGTTCCATATTATAGCTTGGAATTGCAATCTTTTGTGCAACAAAATATGTGAGATTGTTCGCCTCTTTATGATCTATAATTTCAAATCCGCATGAGACCAATCGCCCAAGTGTCTCAGGTAACGATATTACTCTGTTATGTCCTTTGGTAAGTATAAAATAAACTTTTTTTGTAACTCCCACTTTGGGAAGAACACGTTTGACGATAAAATCCAAAGTATAATAAGGATAAACCAAAACTTTCGTATACTTTGCAAGTATACTTCTTTTTCTTTGTTCAGCTGTTTCCACACAACCGACAAAGTGCCCATAAAATGGTAGTTTATTATTTACTGACTCTAAGAATTTATTCAGATATCTTAACTGATTTATCTTCTTGATATTTATAAAGTCACGTATTGAATTATCTTCAAGACTATCAACGTTAAATCTTGTTGAAGTTTCAAGGATTTTAGTAGTTCTGGATTCAATATTGACATATTTTGATATGAATTCAATAGCTTCCTTTCCTAAGATGTCATATATATGGTTATTAACAACTTGAACAGAATCGGTATGCGAGGCATACGGTGGAATAGTAGAGGTTCTCTGCATAGTACTCCTTATCAATTAACATAAAAAATCTTTCCTTATATATATATGGTGACGAGTGCCTAATTCGGAAAATTTTATTAATTTTGTTGAGATATTTTTATTATCGGTACTGCAATATACCAATTTAGGGCAAAAAATGGGTATCTTAGTTTGGAAACAGATTTATCTAAAAGAATATTTTGGAAAAGAACTTGTTTACCATCGAATACTGGAACATGATTTTTAAAATCAAGTGAACAAGACATTATATCCCATACTAAGCAACAGTTGACTTTATTTACGTAGGACTTGGTAAATTATAGTTGCCTCATTCTGAACAAAAAAAAAGCCCATGAATGAGGTTGTTTTTCCTACAATTCAAGAGCTACAAAATAATGTATCTTTTATGTCAAATAAAATAAGTTAAAAACATATATTCAGGAAATTTTGCAAGCCTGAAAAATGCAATAATTTGATTCTAATTCGACAACAAAGGAATTATCGTTTTACATAATAATATTTTTTCACAGTATTTTTTATATTCTGGAAAATAAGTTCCTTTGTCCATTGTAAATAATTATCTTCCCATCTTTGTGGATGAAAAGTAAACATTGCTTTGAACGGAAGTTTTTCCACAGATCTTATTATGTCAAAAGTCGTATTAAAATTAAAATTAAAAGCTGATTTAACTTTGTCCCTTACACTTACATCTGTCCCATTCCATCTTCTTCCAGTATCTGTAAGATAAAGGAATTCACCAAAGTCAAGATCGAAGTATGGTTCCCCTATAAGTCCATAATCCCTGTAATCAAACTTTTTCCAAAGATCTCTATTATCGTATTTTGATAGTGGACTTCCATGCATACAAATAGTTTTCACAGGATAAAGTCTTCTTAGCATTTCAAGATGTACTTTGAACAAATCAATTGCTTTGGTAATGTCACCATTGGCAAAATCAACATCCTCGTAATGATAACCAATTTCATGACCCAATTCTGCTATTTGAGTTATTAATTTCTTATCAAAACTTTGAGGAACAACTCGGAAGTAATATGTACCTTTTAATCCCAACTCATATTCAATTTTTGCAGTTAACAAAGCATTTTCTTTTTTTGCATCAATATCATGCCTTAAAATTAGCACATTACCTTTTTTTTGGGTTATATAGTCTGCAAAAGGAGCTGCAATATACTTTTTAGAAATTTCTTCCAAAAGTTCCTTAAATATGGCTAATGAAAAATCTCTCGTCATTTAAATTTATCTTGATAACTAGGTTCACGTTTAAGTAAGTTAAAACTATTAGGATATTCTTCCATAAACCAAATCAAAAAGGAAGTAACATCTATTTTTTCACTTAATAACTTCACTCTAGCTTTGGAGATCCTTTCTTTTAATTTCTCATCTTTAAGCAAATCCTTTATCTTTTCTAAAACTCCCTTCCCGTTTTTAAAATGGAATAATAATCCATAATCTTCTTGTTCTTTAATCGAACCAGCTTCCATGCTGTTTATATAGACAGCTGGTGCCCCTAAGATAGCACATTCTGAAGCCATAGTCGCCCCCTCGCCAATAAATAAGTCAGCATAATAAAGTACACTGTGAATCTTTTCTGGAGGAAGACTTAGTCTATACGGTTCGAACTCCGCATCTAATGTACTTTCGGCTGATATAAATACGTGCCCAAATTGCTTAAGATAGTTCACAATATTTCGTTTTTCTATAATACTTAATCCGGCCTGTCTCATATCATGACTGGCTTCCCAAGAAACAAATCTTAATATAAAATATCTATCCTTCTCCTTTAATCCCATAGATATTTTCACTGATGAATCCGCTTTAAAATATTTTGGATGCAAATACGCCAACTCATGATACCCATCATAATAAATCTGTTTACTTCCATAACTTTTAGAAAAACTCTTTCCTGTAAGTATTGCTTTTGTAAAAGGCTTATATAAGCGGACTTGTTCCCAATTGCCAGTATCTTCCAGCGCAATATTTATTTTTCTAAGAAATATAGATGCAAAAGCTGTATAAATGGACCCATGACTTAGATAAATATCTGGATTATATTTTATACTTACTATAATTATTAACCATGTATATTTTATTAATCCCCATATCTTACCAATCTTTGATTTATAGTGTTGACCTAGATTAGTAAAACTGAATCCTTCATTCTTCAATAAAGCTATTTCAAATTCTTTATCTCTAACTGTAAAGTGCACAGAATGCCCCTTACGAATCATTTCATGCGCAAAATATTTGAACAAATGCACATGAGCTGGGTGACCAATATCAATTAATATTCTCATTTTACTCTTTTTAGTAAAGATAATCCAATTCTTGCAGTTTTGTATAAAACTGGTTTTGTGACCTTCAGAAAGCGTCCATGCTCAACCAAACTGCCACCGAATTCCAATTTATAATCTCTGACACCGTAAACTTCATCTTTCAATCCTGCCCCCATGAAGTCAACTTCAGGTATTTTATTGTTGACGGCAAATTCAATAGCAGCTAATACTGCCAAATGAGTAGGGAATATTTTTTTGTGATAATTTCTTTTGCCGCAATAATAAAACGTATAAATCCCTTTCATTTCGGTATATAGGCATATAGACCCACCAATAATTATGTTATTATGTTCTACTACAAATACCTTTGCAATTTTTTGAAGATACATTTGATTAAAAAATTCAAAGGGAGGCAACGGCAATTTCACTCTTTTTTTATAAAGATCATTTAGAATTTGATATAAAAAAAATAGTTCTTCGCTATTCTTGCATTCACTATAGCTTGCCCCCTGTTCTAAAGAAAGTCGAATCTCTCTTCTTCTATTATATTTCATATGCTGAACTATTTCTTCAATGTTTTTATCTGCAGTATTAAGCTTTACATTAACATATGATAAATAATCCCACCCTAATTTAGTATATTTATCTTTAAGTTTGGAATAGTCATTGAAGTTTCGTACCTCAATATAAATCACTTTTTTACTTAGATTCTTACAAATATAATCCAGTAAGTAATCAATAAAAGGCGAGCATATATTCTCTAATAATGGCCCCCCGTAAATTATTCCTCTTCGGGAAAAAAAGGCTTTAATTCCTGTTTCTTTATGCAACACAACAACTGCCAAAGCTTTTATTTCCATATTTTCAATCACTGCAAATGCTCTAGCCGAATATCCAGATAATGAATTTATGAAATCATAATATTCAGGGGAATTGAATGGAGTTGAATATTGACATTTGCAATAAAACGCTATCCATTTTGTTCTATCAATATTTTTATCTAACAGTAGTTCCATCAATAAATTAATCTTCTATTTTAATATTTGTTTTATATTGTAATTTAGCTAATACTAGCGCACATAATCATAGTGCAAACTCTTTAGGAACATTATTTCTTGAATAAATCATAAGCATCAGAAATAATAAGGATTATAATTAAAGCTAAATCAGTAACAAGATTCAGTTGAATAAAGTAATATGCGGTTTAGTGAACAATTAAATCTACAATACTAATTTGGAAATACTTCCGGATCTTATTGGCTATTTGTAAAGAGTCATTTTTGTTTTATTATTTTTATCGTCTTAGATTTATTTTTTTTATTATCCAATGTTTTCAGATTAACTTTACAAAAATATATACCAGTGGGAAGTTCTGACATTTTTACTATTATCTCTGAAGATCCTTTGGGGTAAATTGCCCATTTAGTTTCATATTCCAATCTTCCTAGGATATCATATATTTCAACTTTTACATTTTCATCATCAGCTGAAAGCATAGATAAGATCATTTGATTTCTACAAGGATTCGGGAAACTTTGCATAACAAAAGTATCTGAATCATTGTAATATTTATTTATAGTTTGCGTATCAACTGTAAAGGATAAAGAATCAGATTCGTAAATAGTACCATTGCTATTCGATCCCGAAACACTCCAAAAATATTTACCATTTTCTTGGATTGGATAATCCAATGAAGTATCTGAAATCACAGAATCAAATATTATATTACTCTTTTCAAATGTTGAGCTAGTAGATATTTTTACTTGGTAACTGCTTAAAGAAGGAGCACTATCCCAAACTAATTTAACATTCCCTGGAGGTAAATATTGCTTATTCCTTGGCCGGCAGAGATTGATTTTAGGATCTATCAATTCAGAAGCGGTATAAAATTTAAGCCCAAGTTCTTTTGCTTTTTTTATGACAGCTATAAGCCGATCTAGCGTTGTTGAATATGCAGGAGGATTATTCGTATATGGTATAGGAACATGTCCATAAAGCGCAAATATTTTCCCATTTAATTTTGCTTTCTCCATCATCAAATAAATTTGATCAAGCGGAATGTTTAAAGCTCCATCCCCATTGTCTAAACTGAGGGCATAAAATGTAGGGCTACCAACACTAAATAGTGGAGTAGGAACATTAAAATAGGTATATCTTAGAGAACCGAATATTCTTAATAGAGCCCAGTCAGTTATAGAATTAAAATGACCATAAGGGTATGAAAAGGAAATTATTCTTAAGCCATGCTTTCTTAATGAATCATTAGCAGGGTATATTTCTGTTTCCAGATATTTGTCAATGCCATAATTTATTTGGAATTTATTTGCATCCAAATGAGAAAATGAATGGCAACCAATTTCATTTCCAAGATCTTGTAATTCTTTCAACTTTTTATAGGATATTTCTTTCCAGCCAGATAAAAAACTGGCATAAAAGGTACATTTGGCATTATAATACTTTAGTGTATCTCTTATTAAATACCATTGATCAACAGAGGCATCATCCCATGTTATCATTACACCAGCACTATCTATTTCGCGAATATTTTTGGGGAAAATATTTGAGTATAGTAATAAAAATAATATAACAATTAACAAACCAGGTAAATTGATATTGCTTTTTGGCATAAAAGTTTTCGTTTCGCACTAGTATATAGAAAAAAATAGCATGGTAATTTCTCTTCTCGAGATCCAGCTAAAGTAATTAGTTAAACCATGAAATATGCTTTTTTCCCACTTTTTGATAATAAAAATTCATCCACATATTCTATATTTATTTTGCATTCATTTCCAGCTTGCCTTTTGAGAGTATCATAAATGATTTTTTCTTCGGAAAGTGAATAATTATTATTTCTTTTTAAGAAACATGTCAACTCAAGATTATTATCCTGTTTCAATTGATATGATTCAATATTTAGATCCTTGAACAATATTGTGAAACCAGGACCTGTTAAACTACGACCATTTCCAAGATGAATTATATCACTTGTCCTCCCCAAGATCTTCCCTAAAACCTGTCCGTTGTAAGATGTAGTATTATTATTTAGCAAATTCACTTCATCTCCCAATTCGTACCTAATAAATGGGAATGCAAAATTATTAAGGTCAGTAACAATTATTTTCCCATTCCCAGTATCATCTGGTTGAATAACCTCCACGAAACTATTATAAGAAACAAAGTACTTACTATCTTCTATCTCATAGGCTCCAATCCCGCCATCACGAGCCCCATAACAGTCCATAATTTTGCAACCAAATGCCTGCTTAATTGTATTTCTGTACAATGAAGTTAGAATTTCAGATGTGGGGAAACATATTTTTATATCGAGCTCGATATGATTTTCAAGTACATATTTTGCGAGTAAATAAATAGCTGAAGCATAGCCATATATAAATTTAACCTTTTTCCTCTTTATCAATTGTATATAATTGTCCAATACTCCTTTAGGTAAAGAAACACCATTTAAGGGAATACGCCCCCTTATTTTATTATACATGTGATATTTAAATTTTATATTTGTTGATGAAAAAAGTGAGGAGCTTCCCAGTGCAATATAACTATCACCATAAGACCAGCCTGCTCGCTCCCAACAAAATATATTAAATGCAGTTGTAAAAGATAATGAATCAATGCTAATCAAATATTTCATTGGATTACCAGTGGAACCACCAGTAGCATCTTTTTTATGTTTTACATTATTGATATTTAATGGAATTAATCTATCATAATTTTCTTTTATTATTTTTTTTGTCAGGATTGGCAAATACTTAATATCTTCAATACTCCTGATATCAGAGATTCTTAATCCTAAAGCATCAAGCATTTTCGCATAGTACGGAGATTGCGTGTAAAATGAAGTTACCAGTTCCAAAAACTTCGAATTCTGATACTCTTTTACTTCCTCTCTTGACCACTTTTGACAAGTTTTAATGAGCTTTAGGTTTCCCGCAATACTTTGTCCTAAAATTAAATCAGCCAAAGGTAATAATCCATGTTTTGCAAAGCTACTGTACACTTTCATAATGATCAATGGTTATTGATAAAATAAAATAATCTACGGAACTGAAATCCTCTAATAAATATTTGTTCTTCTTTTGAAACCACTTTCTTTTCTCCTTTCATCCAAGAGTTGAAATATCCATATAAATAATGTTGGAATATTGCGATGTCTCTTGAATTTAATAAATATTTTAACGCCTTAAGGAGAACAAAGGTCAGGCTTTGCCCTCTTATATAAGAGGATCTTCCAATTTTTAGATAAAACTCAGGATTTCTTTTCCTAAATATATCCTTCTCCTTCCCTAAATGGTTAACTTCTAAGTTATAGTAAGTTTTTGTTTTCCACCCATGGAACATTGCTTTATAACAATCAATTCCGTCCCACCCTAACTCTGGAATTAATCCTCCAATTTGGTCGAAACATTTTCTTCGATACATCTTTAAAGCACCCGTTGTGTGGAAGAACGCATGGTCTTCAATATTTTTTTCCCCATCTTTCACATAATAAGTTATTCCACTAGTTATACCAAGAGTTTCGTTATTGTTAAATTGTTCAATTTGATATTCGAAATAACTTTCAGAATCTATTTCTAAATCAGCATCTAATTTCACTACAAATTCATAATCAGAACAAGGTAAAGAATTGAGCCCATAATAAAATGTTTGAATTACATTTGAGCCGAAAGTTTCATTTGATTTTTCTTTTCTTAATAAATTAATCCATGGATGATTTAAGGACCATTTTTTTACAATTTCCCCAGTTTTGTCTGTTGAACCATCATCTACAATAATCCATTCCTTTGGTAAAATAGTTTGCTTAACGACTGATCGTATGGTACTTTCAATATATTTATCTTCATTTTTTGCAGGAGTTATAATAACGTAATTCATTTTCATAGCCCTATTTATTATAATGAGCATACAAATATTCGATATCATTCATATTTTTGATGAAATCTGACTTTTGCTCAATAATTTTCCTGTTTATTTTGTTTATTTCTATTCCAGTATCTAAATTATTAAGAATTGATAATATCTTTTGGGTAATTTTTGAACAGTCATTTATCGGGACTACAAATCCATTATATCCTTCCTTAATCCATTCTTTTGGTGCAGGCAAATCTGATATCACTGGAACAACTCCACATGCCATCGCCTCTTGTAAACATACGGAAACGCTATCAGAAGAAGGAATTGAAATCATTATTTTTGATAAATTATAGTATAAAGGCAACTCCTCCAATGGGACAAATCCATAAAAACGGATTTTATCCAAAACCCCATACCCTTTTGCTATATCTGAAAACTCTTTTTTATATTTATCATTTTGTGCTTTAAGTAATAATATTATATCATTACGCTCCTTGCACACTCCCGCAAAAGAGGCGATAACTTTCTCCTGGTTATAAATTGCCGTACTATTTCGTGGGCTAATGATAACAATTTGCCAATCAATATTTAACTCTTCTTTCAATTGCGATACATCCAGACCTGACTTAAATAAATTCAGGTTTACACCAAATTGAATTACAAAATTACCTTTCCCGCTCTTTCTTATTGAAGAAATACCATTCTGTATTGTTTCAGATTCAGAAATAATTACATCGGCCCTTCGAATAGCATAATTGTTGAAAAAAGATTTTAGAATATTTCGTCTGGGAGCCAATAAGAAATCTGAACCCATCACATGCAAAACAAAGGGATGTATATTCGTGAATGCAGCAAGCCAGCCATTATGTGTTATATAAAAGGCAGATATAATATCTGGTTTTATATTTTCTTTTATATAACGCCTAATTTTAAAATATTTAATTAGGTTTGAAAAGTTATTTTTAGCTTTTAATTTAAAATCATTATGGTATATTGAACCATTCACAGTAATTTCGTTATTAGATAAATTAATTACGTGGATTTCATGCTTCCTCTCTAATAGGTATTCACATAGTCTTTCGAAAAATATATTCTTACCCCCCAAAATAAAACATATTCTCATAATTGTTGCAACTCCATAGTTTGCTGATACAATTTCCATTCCCCAATATCTAACAATGACTTCTCACTTACTGGGAATACTCCTATTTTTCCATTTCTGTTTTTTATTTTTTCTATTAAATCAGTTATATGGTAATGGTGATTATCAGGTAGTTCATCTAGTAAATGAGGTTCAAGTATATACAGACCTGTGTTGATTAAATATGTAATTTCTGGCTTTTCCTTTATACTAATTAAATTTCCATTTTCTCCTGTTTCTAAAACGCCATAAGGGATTGGATAATTTTTTAAGGATGCAACAACAGTTATTTCATTATTATTTATTACATGATATTTCAATATTTCTCTATAATCTTGTTCAATTATTATATCACAATTTGAAACAAAGAAAGTAGTACTCATTTGACCTTTTAATAATGCCAAACTGCCAGCAGTACCGAGGGGTCTTTCTTCTTGAATAAATGACACCTTATATTTATTAGATTCCTTATTACTGAAATAATATTTTAACATATCTGCTTTATAATTTGCTGAAATTATAAATTTATCGGCGCCAAATTTATTAAAATTGTCAATTATCCTTTCAATAATAGGCTTATCTCCAATTGGAACTAACGCTTTCGGTATTATATTAGTAATAGGCTTTAAGCGTGAGCCAATTCCTCCAGCCATTATAACAACAGGAAGCTTAAGTTTATCCCCATTGTTATAAAATGGGGTGACAAATATTTCATCCCAAAAGTACAACTTTATAATATTTCCAGTTTCATCTATGATTGGCATAAATTCAGTACGAAATTGCTTCATTTTTGCTTTTATTTCTTCAAAACTTTCATTTACAGCGCCAATAACGATATCCTTACGTAAGAACTCAGATATAGGAGAATCAAAACTTTTATTGGCAATGATAGCACGTTGCAAATCACCTAAGCTTAAAAGACTTATAAATTTTTCATTTTCAAAAACGATTAACAATTTTGAATCAACAGCATCCATTTGCTTCAACGCGTAGAGTATAGTTGCATTTCTATCAATACTCAAGGATTTTAATTTAGATAATTTATTTCTCATTCTTTCGACCTTGGATTATAGCAGTTTCTCGACAGCTCTTATAATCTAACTGACATTTTCTAAAATTGTAATAATGGATCAAAAAATACTGTATAGTGTCTTTATGAAAAAGATTGTGTTTACTTTACGAACAGCTTTATCGACGTTGTGCTTTTGATATTTTTCTATATAACATATTAAATTATAGACTATCAATCAGGAAACATTGTGTGAATTGAAATTAGTATATAAAGGAAGTATTCGCGTTTATTTAGGATGTTCATATTGATATATTCAAATATTTGAGAATCTATGCTCATAAAATATGTTAAGAATATATTTTATGGGATGAATTATCAAATCATGTGGTCTTTATCCCTTTAGTAAATTCTTAACCATATTTTTAATCTGAATAAAAACCTTGCTTAACCTTTTTATCATAAATATGGGCAAATAAGAAACTAACAAACTAACATATGCCTTTATATCAAAAAAATTACTTTTTATTGATTTAATATAATATTCACGTGCTTTTATTTTATTTGATGCTTTTATCAAATATGTAGATCCAATATTCTTATAATAAAAGGATAACCGATTTTTGTCTTTCTGAAATGTCCATTCTTCAGGAATATTATTAATTTTATTAAAATCTAATATTTTTGTTGAAGAATAATTCTTAACTATATTCATCTGATAGGCATTGAATTTTCTTGATCGTTGCGAGTTTGATGAGGGTGTAATACGATAATTAATTAGATATTTATTTATATTATATAAACTTCCTTCAAATGATAAATCATTCCACAGTAGTAAATCTTCTTGATAGAAATATCTGCCGCAATTCTTGTATCCCCCAATTTTTTTCAAAATATCTGCTTTCATCATTACAGAACTATGAACAAAAGGACATTTTATTGGAAGACCAATTCTAATATCTGTGTCTTTAATAGGAAGACTTCCTTTATATAAAAAATTTCCTTCATCATCGACATAATTTGCGAATGTGCCTACTGCTACATATTCAGGGTTTTCTTCCATAAACTGAATTTGTTCCAAAAGTCTATTAGATTCTGATATATCATCTGCATCCATACGTGCAATATACTTTCCTCTTGATGCATAAATTCCCCTATTTAACGCCAGTGATAATCCCTTATTTTCCTGTTGTATAAGAGAGATTCGCGCATCCGAATATGAACTGATTATTTTGGCGCTATCATCAGTAGATCCATCATTAATAATAATAAATTCAAAATTTGTATATATTTGTTTTAAGATACTTTCTATTGCATCTCTTATATACTTCTCTCCGTTATATACGGACATTATTACTGAAATTGAAGGTATTTTCATTTAATTATTAAGCAACAACCAATTATCTGGATAAATTCCATTTGGAATATTTAAAAGACTTTGAACCCATTTATTCGGAGATATAATAACTTTATCATGGTAATTGTTTAACCAAGCTGCCCACCAACTAAAAGTACTATTTGCTATTATTTGATGCTTACAAAGACTTAACAAACGAAAATCTTCGTAGCCGTTTGCTTCATCATTATTGTCAACAAAAGTTATTGGATAAGTAAAATTTAAATTTGCTTTTGCCCATTCAATATCATCAGAAAATACGAATACTTCGATATTACTCTGTTTATTCGCAATAATATCAACTGCTCTATTATAATATTCATTGGATACAAGACCATATTGAGAAACAACTTTCTTATATAACACACTATTGCTTTGTATACCCTTATGTCGTCTAATATGTATACCAACTGAATTTGTTTTATTTATATCATCAGCTAGATCTTTGTTTTTTCCCCTCAATTTTGAAACAACAACGAACTCCTTTAATAAAATATCCCTAATTTCTTTAAAATAATTTTCATTTTGCCAATAACCATTTAAACATGAATTATTTCGTATTTTTAAAATATTTTGGTCATAAAAATAAGGCCTCGTTTCGTTTACAATGTATCTTCTATAATATGGGAGCACTTTACTTCCGCACCTCAATAGTTTACCTTTGCAAGAATTTGAAAACCAAAGGTTTATTGTTCGTAATTCTTCAGAAGTGACAATGTTTTGGATAACATTAAATTTCCCCAGCATATAATCACGGCCAAAATTATCATTTTGAAATGCAGAAATATCCAATTTAAAATCGCAATTGCATTTTTTAGATAACCTTCTGGCTATAGCATACTGAAACAACTGATTGCCAAGTCCACCTTTTAATCTACATATTATCATAATTTGATACTTCACGACTCGTACTTAAGGATAAAGTTTGGTCATAGTTTTTCTTTAATAGAATTATAAATATAAACAGAACAGAGTACAATAACATTGAAGTTAGAGCTCTTAATGAACTGAGTTTCAATTGCTGCGCCAAAAGGCTTAATAATAAGGAAAATAAAACGCAAGCTTCATTTTTTAATTCTCCACTAATCTTATTGTTAATCATTCTTTTTGTGACGCTAAAACCTTTATAAAATGCATACAATAACATAAGCAAGCCCAATAATCCATATCTAGCATATGCATGTAAAAATAAGTTATGGCTAACCATTTGGTGACCTTTGATCTGATTAAATGCTGCAGCGCCATTTCCCATTATGGATATATTCGAAAAGACAGCTGGGATTCCATCAAAATCTCTATTGATTGCAGCCTCAATATTATTTTGTTTTAATATTAAAGACATGGAATAATTCAGACGATCCAAAACAATTACATTATCTAAGATATTATTTAGTATATATTCAGAAAGAAATAATAATGGTATTACTACAATTATTACATATTTTCTTTTTTTAACAGATAACAAATACCAATAGGTTATTAAGAATATAGTTATATCTACAATGAAAGATCTTGATCCCGACATGGATCCAACTATTACTGATGCTATGACCAACGAGGATGGTAGTATCTTTCTTTCTCCAAATAATGTAAATGCCAATCCAAAAACGAGCACGCAATAATCAACAATTAATTCTTTGTCTTGAAAGATTCCAGACAAGCGAATTCCGAATTCTTCCACTGAAGTACCAACTTTGAATATTGTGTATCCTTGAAGTGAGAGTAAATTCGCAAATAAGTGCAAGAATATTGGAAAGCAAAATACAATTAATAATTTCTTTTTCATCTTTGCATCAATTTCAATGCGATGAAATATTTCGAAGAATAGACTTAGAAGGATTAGAGGGAGAGTTGTTAGGATTAGTTGCTCTTCAATTGAAATATTCAGAATATTTTTGGTGAAAGTATCAAGTTCCTCATTATAAGACATATTTAGAACCCCTAATACAATGCCCCAGATAATAAGGATCAACAATATAATATTAACATTTGAAAACTCTTTATTTCTATTTAATTTTCTTTTCCTTAAGACTATAGCAATTCCCGAGGAAAGTAATATAAAAGAATTCAAATAAAAAGATGATATATAACCGGTCAATTTATAGAAAGGATCATAAAGGTCCATTGGAATCATAAAAAAAAGAAATAATACAGCAGTGTACGGTTTCTGAAAAGCTGATAAAAAAGTTATAATTATAAGGAACAATGAAAATATTAAGAACAGATCCATAATTTTTTAAACCTTACTAAAATTGTATTTATTTCTTAAGACAATTCCTTTAATTTTTATCCTATCCTCCCGTGGTAAACTATAAAATGCAAATAACGAAATAATAATCAAAATCATCATTTTAATTCCGAAAGATAAATATATCATTTTAATTGTAGCCAAACTGATAATCACTGAAGAAATAAAAATAACAATATTTTTCCGACTAGTTATTAAGCCAATTTTAATTTTAAGATATATAGCAGAAAAGACTATTTCAAAAGTGCTTGATAATATGAATCCTATAGCAAGCGAAGTCAATCCTATTCTCTTATACAATAAATAAGGGAGTAATATCCATAATAATTGTGTTACTAAACTTGTAAATATAAGAGGTTTTAAATAGGCTTGACCAATAAGAATAGATTGAAAACAAGTAAGCAAAACTATTAAATATTGGGCAAATACAAAATAACCGAATACTCCGCTTACAGAAACAAATTTTTTACTGTAAAGCACTAGAAGAAATTCTTGCCCGAACAAGATGCTAATTATCACAAATGGGAAAGTAGAATATAAGCTAAATTTAATAAAATCATTCAATAAAGCATTTCTTTCAGCGAGGGGTAGAGTTTGAGACATTTTGGGCAGATAATAATATGTTGCCCCTTTGTTTGCTAATCCTATGTAAGTAACTAAGGAATTAACAGCACTATATAATCCCAATGTCGAAAGGTTAGCATAAGAAATAATAATTAAACGCTGTGCATATTGGCATATAAAGTTCAGAAACCCTGTAAATATACTCACTCCACCATATTTAAATAATTTTTTATTAGCAGGACTTTTTAGATTCGGGACAGAAACCCTCATTTTTATAAGTTTATCTAATTCTAATTTATAAAGTATCACACTTACAAAAGCACTAATCAAAATGCTTATAAAATATCCTAATGTATCATAAAGGAGGATTAATGCAATTACCAGTACTAGGCTAATAATTGCATTAACTACTCTTAGATACACAGCCTTTTTAATTATAATAAATCCTTGCAATGCAGACGAAAAGGTGGAGTTCAAACTTGTTGCAATAAACGAAATATTATAAAGGAAGAAATAATTATAAAGTATTTCAGGACTCAAAAAATTATTTCTTACATAATCAGAAAATATAAATATCAAAACAACAATAATGAATGAAATAGCAAAAGTGAATACTAATGCAAAATTATAGATTTCAGCTAAGTACTTCTTATTGTCGTCTGAGTTATACTCACTTATGTACTTTACTAAGCCGGTTGTAAGCCAAGTAGTACTAAAGACTGTTGCAATACTAAAAAAAGAAGCCAGCAAATTTACAGCTCCAAATCCTTCAGGTCCAATATGGATAGCAATAAATTTATTTTTGATAATAGTTACTATTATCAGCAGTGCTTCAGTAAGACCCACATAAGTCGAACTTTTTAAAATATCTTTCACGAATTATTTTTGTTTGTTGACTTTAAATTATCAATCATTTAATAATTATTTTAACTAACGGAGTTTACAATTGTTAGATAGATAAGTATCGTTAATTATTTCGGCTTCTGATCTATTTTCAATTATTGGTAGTTTATTTTTATAGATACTGGGATCACGATATTTAACAATTCTCGCTGGATTTCCTGCTACTATAGCCCCCTCAGGCACATTCGCATTTACTACACTTCCCGCAGCAATAACTGCATGATCCTTTATAATGACTCCTGGCAAAATAATTGCTCCTGTCCCTATCCATACATATTTGCCTATTTTTACTGGTCGCATGATATGTTTTGTCCACATTGGATGACAATTATAATCATGGGTTGATGTATGAATAACCACTCCATAAGCGATCATTGTATTGCAACCTATTGTAATGTTAGCAGTACTAAACAACAGTACATTTCCTCCGAAAGTCACCTCATCCTCAATTGAAAGATTCTTCTGTGTTTTTTTACTTAATGTACCTGGGATCAATGAGTTAATCTCAAATCTTTTCTGAAAATAATATGGCAGTAAATAGCGCAAATACTTGCAATATTTCTTTAACATATTTATCAAACCTTGAATTGAATCATTTTATTTGAGGAAAGGAATTAAGCCAGAAACAAAATTAAATTTTGTCTATATTGATTGTTAAGTGGCAGTTGTGAGATGGCCATAATAATGTTCAATATTACCGCAATAAGATACTTTTATTCGAAGAAATTCCAATGAATTCTTCTCTAAGCTAATATATGGTTTATATTTTTCTATATCCACTTGGAATGTTTATAACCCGATCTTCTAACCATCTTGAATTGTCTAAATTACCCTTCATACAATTTGTATACATTTTAAGATTATCCATTAAACACCAGATTGGCCTAGTCATCACCCCATTAGAATTGGAGTATTCAAGGAAGTCATTTCTATCAGCTTTATCCTTTAGCTGAATTACGTTCAACCAATAATTGGCAACTGTATCTTTAGGGGCAGTAAAGAACTTGATATCGGTATTACAGAAGTACTCTCTATAAAGATTTGTTGTTTCTTTTTTAGATTTTAATATCCTGTCAAAATATTCCATCTGGGCAACACCAATAGCGGCATTAAGGTTCGTCATGCGATAATTATAAGCAATAATATCGTGCTTATACTCCCACCTGTGAGGAATTTTTCCAGTAGTAGTAAGATGCTTAGCTTTTCTTGCAAGTTCCTCATTATCAGTTATAATCATTCCACCACCGCCTGTAGTTACTGTTTTATTACCATTATAGCTTAGGATTCCAGCAAGTCCGAATGTTCCTGTATGTTTTCCCTTATAGAAGGAGCCCAGAGATTCCGCTGCATCTTCAATCACGGCAATATGGTAATTGTCTGCAATCTCAACAATTTCCTCAATCCTGCATGGAAAGCCAAAAGTATGCATTGGGACAATTGCTTTAATTTTTCTTCCAGTAACTTTATTCAAGCAATAGTCTTGTTTAATTTCGCCATTCTGTTTTAAGAATTCCGATAATTTTTCTGGGGAAAGCCCCATAGTTTCCATATCAACATCAACAAATACAGGTTTTGCGCCGGTATGGGAAATAGCATTTGCCGTTGCTACGAATGTAAGCGGCTGTGTAATTACCTCGTCACCGTCTCCTATGCCTGCTACCTGAAGGGCGATCTGCAAAGCCGCAGTTCCATTTACAACTGCGACTGCATATTTAGCTCCCGTATACTGAGCCGTCATTTCTTCAAATTTTGTAACGAATTTGCCAACATATGATACAAATGTTGTATCGATACATTCATTCAAATATTCTTTTTCCTTACCTAAAAATACAGGAGCATGGAGAGGTACAGGATTTTGATTTGGATATAACGATTTGATAAATTTTATTGTTTCACTATACATTATAAATTCCAGCTTTATAGTAATGAAGATTCTCTTTTAGCCAATTAATGGTTTCTAATAAACCACTTCCCAGATCATAAGCGGGTTTCCAATTCGTATTAGAGACTAATTTTGAATTATCACAGAATAGTCTTTCTACTTCACTATTTGCGGGACGGACCCTCTGATTATCGATTTCATAATGTAAATCTGTCTGCATCAATTTCCCGATCATATGCACCAAGTCACCAACGGATATTTCACTTTTCATACCAATATTTGTCGCTTCTCCATACAATCCATTGACTTTCATTATTTCCAGGAACCCATTTGCTGTATCTTTTACAAAGGTTAAATCTCTTGTAGGAGTCAAATTACCTAAGGACAAATGAGTTTTACCACTTAAGATCTGAGTTATTATTGTTGGAATAATTGCACGAGCAGACTGGCGGGGACCATAGGTATTGAAAGGACGGACTATCTTAACTGGAAGATTAAAAGATTTATAATAACTTATTGCCATTTGATCTGCTGATATCTTTGTAGCAGAATATGGCGATTGACCCACACTAGGATGCTTTTCGTCTATTGGTACATATTGAGCAGTCCCATAGGTCTCGCTTGTGGATGTCACTAAGACATTTTCATAATTCAAAACTTTACCAGCCTGAAGTACATTGTAAGTACCTTCAATATTTGTTTTGATGTATGCCAGTGGAGAAACATATGAGTATGGAATTCCTATCAGAGCAGCCAGGTGCAGAACCGTTTTACAGCCCTGCATAGCATTAAAAACTGAATCATAATCTCTTATATCACCTGCTACAATTTCAATATCGTTCTTTACTTTTGAATCTTCTAACCATCCCCAGTTATTTTTTGAATTGTAACGGACAAATACCTTAACAGAATAGCCCAATTCAACACAGCGTTCAGTAAGATGCGAGCCAATAAACCCAGCAGCACCTGTAATTAATATTTTTTCCATATAAAAAAATTATTTTAAAATACCTTTGGAAAATTTAACTAAAACTAAGAACTGTTTATATAATTCGTGATGTAGAATTAATTAGTATTCTTTTTTATTTAGTATATAAGGGTGCAGATATTCTGTGCCTTCTAGTACTTTGGCATTTCTTATATTATAAACGGTTTCAATAGCTGCCCGTGCATCATCGATGCCAAAGCCCTTCCCTTTTAATATTTCCTCATAAATGCGTGTATGAAGATCTGTAAAGCCTTCTGTAAATTCTATTTCACTATCATCAACCGTTATAGATCTATGTGTGCTGCGTCCTTTATTGAAAGCTTCTTCAGGAAGGTCATTTCTATCAATCGATAAATACCATCGGACATTTGCATTCTTAAGTTCCAGAAAACCACTCATTTTGTTTGGCTCTGCTATATATACTTCATTTTTGTCGACACTTCCAAATAACCAAATCAACAAGTCAAAGAAATGAACTCCAATATTTGTGGCCACACCGCCAGATTTACTTGTATCACCTTTCCATGAGTAATTGTACCATGGTCCGCGTGAAGTAATATAAGTTAAAACTACTTCATGTTTCTTCGAATTTTGAACTTCGGATTCTGTTTTTTTCTTTAATGCTGCCAGAGATGGATGAACCCTAAGCTGAAGAATATTATAGACTCGTTTTCCACTTTCACTTTCCAGTTCCTGAAGAGCATCCAAGTTCCAGGGATTAAGGACAAGAGGTTTTTCACAGATAGCATCTGCGCCAACCCTAAGGGCAAACCTAATATGCGCATCATGTAGATTGTTTGGAGAGCAGATACTTACATAATTGACTTCCTCTCCACCGTCTGTTCTCCGAAGTCTCTCAATATGACGATCAAATCTTTCGAATTCAGTGAAGAAACTTACATTTGGGAAGAATCTATCAAGTATACCTACTGAATCGTGCGGATCAACTGCGGCAATAAGTTTATTCCCTGTATCCTTAATTGCCTGAAGGTGACGTGGAGCTATATAGCCGGCAATACCGGTAATTGCAAAATTTTTCATAGCTTTGTAAAAATTATTTTGAAAGTTTATTAAAGAAAAGCAGAATAAAATTCCGCTTTATAAGTGTATAAATTCTTTTATTGTTTCAACAACATATGTAATTTGCTCATTAGAAAGTTCCGGATAAATGGGCAGAGCAAGAGAATGTTCAGCCGAAAAGTTAGCGTTTGGATATAAAGAATCCTCATTGTTTAGTTTCGAGAAGCACTCCTGGCGGTGAAACGGTACCGGATAATAAACTTCATTACCAATTCCTTTTTCTTTGAGGAATGCCTGAAGACCATCACGATTTTCAACCCTTATAATATATTGATTATATATATGGTAATTCTTTAATGAAGAATTCTTATAAACCGGACTTGGCAACAGAACTTTATCGCAATTATCGAAAGAGATCTTGCCCTCTTCTGATGCGAGCCCTGATTTCACAAATAATCTTGTATAAAGCTCAGCGTTCTGTCTTCTTTTGGCGGACCATAAATTAAGATATGGTAATTTTACATTTAGAACGGCAGCTTGAATTGCATCTATTCTAAAATTTCCACCTATTACTTTGTGATAATACTTCGGTTTCGCACCATGTACGCGCATGATGTGAAGCCTTTCAGCAATTAAATTATCATTTGTTGTTACTAGTCCTCCATCACCAAAGCAACCCAGGTTTTTGCTTGGGAAGAAAGAGAAACAGCCAATATGACCGATTGTACCTACTTTACTGCCATCCTTATATTCAGCTCCAATTGCCTGAGCGCCGTCTTCAACCACTTTTAATCCGTATCTGTCAGCAATTTTCATTATTTTTTCCATTTCGGCACTCTGTCCGTACAGATGAACAGGTATAATTACTTTTGTCTTTGAGGTGATCTTTTCCTCGATTTTTTCAGTGGCAATGTTAAAGGTAACAGGATCGCAATCTACAAACACGGGGACTGCGCTAAGACGAGCGACTACACCGGCGGTAGCAAAGAATGAATATGTTGGAACAATCACCTCATCACCTGCTTTAATTTCGAGAGCCATAAGAGCAAGAAGGAGAGCATCTGTTCCGGAAGAAACGCCATATGCATATCTGCATCCAATATATTCGCACATGGCTTTTTCAAAGTTGTCAACTTCAGGACCGAGAATAAAGTGCTGTGATTCAGCAACACGAAGCATTGCAGAATCGAGTTCCCGCTTTAATGCATTATATTGCGCCTTAAGATCTAATAATGGGACTTGCATAAGCATTTATACCTATTTTAATTTTTTATATTTTTATATAAATCTGATTTGATCATAATATTTACGAGCTCCTCAAATTTGGTTTTAGGACTCCAGCCGAGACTTTCTTTTGCTTTTGAAGCATTGCCAATAAGCAGTTCTACTTCTGTGGGGCGGTAATATGAGGAAGAAACCTCTACAACACAAGAACCCGGCTTCAAATGTCCAGTTCTAAAGTTTTCATTTTGAAAGGAAGCGATGAAAGTTGGATCAAATCTTCTAATTATACCCTTTTCGTTTTCTTCTTCGCCACACCACTCTAACTCAATTCCCAGCTCTTTGAAGGTAAGTTCTGTAAACTCACGGACTGTGTGAGTTTCACCTGTAGCAAGAACAAAGTCTTCTGGAATTTCATGCTGAAGAATTCTCCACATTCCCTCACAGTACTCAGGAGCAAAGCCCCAGTCACGTTTGGAATTTAGGTTACCAAGAACTAACCTATCTTGCAGTCCTAACGCGATCTTTGCAGCTGCCATTGTTATTTTGCGTGTAACAAATGTTTCGCCTCGTCTAGGGGATTCGTGATTAAAAAGAATTCCGTTACATGCAAAAAGATTATAGGCTTCACGATAATTAACAATTATCCAGTAGCCGTAAAGTTTTGCTACACCATAAGGTGAACGGGGATAAAATGGAGTATTCTCAGTTTGGGGGACTTCCTGTACTTTACCAAAGAGCTCGCTTGTTGATGCCTGGTAAAATTTAGTTTCCCTTCCAATTCCAACTTCCCTAATGGCATCAAGAAATCTAAGAGTTCCGAGAGCGTCAACCTGAGCAGTATAATCTGGGACTTCAAAAGAGACTTTAACATGACTCTGAGCCGCAAGATTATAAATTTCATTGGGACAAATCTTTTCAAGAATCCTGTTAAGATTACTTGTATCTACTACATCACCATAATGAAGAAATAATCTTTCATTTCTTATTTCCGGATTATTATAAAGATGATCAATCCTTCCAGTATTAATTGAACTGCTTCTTCTTACTATTCCATGAACTTCATAACCTTTTTCCAAAAGAATTTCGGTTAAATATGAACCATCCTGGCCTGTAATTCCGGTGATGAGAGCTTTTTTCATATAATTACTTGGAGATTATTTAGATTTAATTATTTTAGTCTCTTCTAGAAATTTAATATACAATTTTATATCTCTTGGACTTTTCCATTTTCGATTTTGTAGGTTTTACAGGATTTTTCACAATAAGCAAATCCATCCTTATCGAACTGTAATTTTTTACCCGCTTCACTAACCCATCCTACTACTTTCCCTGGATTGCCTATAATCAAAGCATAATTGGGGACATCTTTTGTTACAACAGCACCAGCTCCGATAAGAGCATGTTTTCCTATTGTATGTCCACATACTATTGTAGCATTAGCTCCAATTGAAGCACCTTCCTTTACTAATGTATGTACGTAATATTCAGCTCCGACCTGTGGGTACTTGCATTTTGGATCCAGAATGTTGGTAAATACCATAGAAGGTCCACAGAACACATAATCTTCCAGGGTTACGCCTTCATATATGGATACGTTATTCTGTATTTTACAAAAATTTCCTATTGTAACATTGTTTGCAACATTAACATTCTGACCAAACACACAATTTTTGCCGATTTTAGTATTTTTTTGAACATGGCAGAAGTGCCATATTTTTGTTCCTTCCCCTATTTCGGAAGGCTCATCTACATATGCCGATTCATGTTTAAAATAATTCATGTTTCCTCTCACTCATAGAATCAGCTGAGCTTTTATCCTCAGCACGATTTGTTTTTTTAAGCTTTATAAATATTTTCTTTTTTAACGCCGTTCTTTGCAAAAGCATTACGGGAGTCTACTACAATTTTTGCATTCTCGGCAATGAACTTATAATCATAATTTGTATGATCTGTGCTTAAGACCACGGCATCAAAGCTTCCCAGATTTTCAGCTGTGAGCTCAACTGAATCCATTTGGAATTCATATTTTCGTGTTTTAGGAAGTTTTGGTACATAAGGATCATTATAACTGACCTCAGCTCCCTTTTCACGGAATATTTCAATAAGTTTAAGGGAAGGAGATTCCCTCATATCATCAATATCTTTCTTGTATGCAGCCCCTAGTATCAGGACTTTTGCACCATTTAATGGCTTGCGCTTGCAGTCGAGTGCTTCACGTGTTCTTTCAACTACATAATAGGGCTGGTATGTATTTACTTCTCCGGCCAGTTCTATGAATTTTGTATTTATATCGTATTCACGTGCTTTCCATGTAAGATAGAATGGATCTATGGGGATACAGTGGCCACCAAGTCCAGGACCAGGGTAGAATGCGTTGAAGCCGAAGGGCTTTGTCTTTGCTGCCTCAATTACCTCCCATACGTCAATACCCATCCTGTCAAATACCATCTTAAGCTCATTTACAAGGGCAATGTTGATTGCACGGTAAACATTTTCCAGTATTTTTGTTGCTTCAGCTGCAGCGGTTGAGCTTACCGGAACTACTTTTACAATAACATTTCCATAAAGCGCTTTTGCTATCTCAAGGCACTTTGGTGTAGTACCACCGACAACTTTAGGTATTGTGGCAGTTGAGTAATCGGGATTATTTGGGTCTTCACGTTCAGGGCTGAAGGCTAAGTAAAAATCCTCACCAACAACTAACTTCTTAGCGTCAGTCTTTCCCTGGACTATTGGAGCCTCTTCGAACATTGGGAGAAGAATTTCATCAGTTGTGCCAGGATAGGTAGTCGATTCTAAAGAAACAAACTGACCCTTCCTTAAATACTGCTGGATCATTTTTGACGAGTTAACAATATAAGTCATATCAGGCTCGCGGTGTTCATCCAATGGAGTAGGAACGCAGATAATTATAGCATCAGCTTCCGGAAGTCTAGAAAAATCCGTTGTTGCAGAGAATTTTCCGCTGTCAACTGCTTTGGCTATTTTCACTTCACTTATATGCTTAATGTAAGATTTCTTTTGGGAAAGAAATTCTGGTTTGCGGGGGTCTAGATCAAAGCCTATTACCTTGAATCCTTTAAGGGCAAATTCAAGTCCTAATGGTAGCCCCACATAACCAAGGCCTATAATACCGACAACTGCGGATTTGTTATTAACTTTTTCTAAGAGCTGCATTGTTACTCCGGAAATAATTATTTTTGTAGTATAATTTTTATATTAAATACAAGTTCAGCAAATGAAACTGGACTAATTAATAAGTTACTTACTAATTCTTATTTTAGCATAGCTCCGCCCCGTCAATCACAGGGGGAAAAATTCAGGATGAAAAATTCAGAAATGACCGTGGCAAGAATAAAGATTTTTATTTCTGAATTAAATGACTAAATTTTTCATACGGGAGGGACGGAAAAGTGACCTAAACTTCTTTTAAAATTGTTCGACAAAAGCTAATAAATGTTTTGGATCCAAGGATAAGGATAAAATATCTAGCTTTTTAGTTTTTTAATAAATTTAGCCGGATTGCCGGCCCAGACTTCATAGTCAGGAATATTCTTTGTAACTACGGAACCGGCTCCTATTACACTTTCGGTTCCAATGGTTACTCCTTTCAGTATTATAGCTCCCGTCCCAATAAATACACCATCTTTTATTATAACCGGGGAGCTTTTAACATTTGTATTTCTTTCACTCAGGTGAATTGAATGAAAATCGGTATCGTATATCTTGCAATCCCCTCCGATGGATACTTTTTTACCTATCTGTATTTCCTGAGCGCAGTAGATTGCTGAATTTGATATACCTGAATCGTCATCTATAACTAATTTTGCGTTTTCTTTAACAACAATTGAAAGGAATGTCTGGCCGCCTATGGCATTTGCTGAATATTTACTGTTTAATGTTACTCTATCGCCAATTACACAGGTTCCGCAGTTTACAATAAACGGTACACCGTTTATGTTTTTAATGCTTTCTTTCCCTATTTCCACCCTGTTTCTTTTTAATACTATATACGTCCGGATATACTCTATTCTTTTAACGACTCTTTCCCATGATTCCCGGATTAATCTTAAAAAAAACATAGGTTTTCTTTCTTTTTGTTATTTTTTTTGTGTATTAAATAAACCGGATGGGAATATTCAAGCACCGGATTTCAGTGAATGATTTATCCGGTGTTTTTCCCCCTGGGAAATGAGTTAAAATTTATTGGCGTTTAGCGGGATGTGCGGTTACAAAAATTCCCCCCCGGACTCCTCGTAGACTCTGTACTGTTTAAATTTCTATAACTTTATTTTTTTCAAATTTGTATGTCTTGCCTGATTTTTCGCAGCGGGCGAGGTTATCCTTGTTAAATTCCAGTTTTTTGCCGGCTTCACTTACCCAGCCGATTATCTTTCCCGGGTTGCCTACTACAAGAGCGTAATCGGGGACGTCTTTGGTTACTACGGCTCCGGCACCGATCATGCAGTGGCGGCCGAGTGTGTGGCCGCATACTATGGTTGCGTTGGCTCCTATGGAGGCGCCTTCTTTTACCAGTGTCGGTTTGTAAAATTCTGCGCCGACCTGGGGATATTTACATTTCGGGTCGAGAACGTTGGTGAAGACCATTGATGGTCCGCAGAAGACGTAATCTTCGAGGGTTACACCTTCGTATATAGATACGTTATTCTGTATCTTGCAGTAGTCGCCAATGGTAACATTATTGGCAACGTTCACATTCTGGCCCAAAACACAATTTTTTCCAATTTTAGCGTTTTTCTGAACATGAGAAAAATGCCAGATCTTTGTTCCCTCTCCAATTTCGGAGGGTTCATCTATGTATGCCGACTCATGTTTGAAAAAATTCATATTTGTTCAACTTTCTATGAATTAACAACCATTCTTAATATGCCGCCCCTACAGGGCTCTGAATTGTGGGGGATCCCTAACCCGGGGTGTCTGCATCCCCTTCGGGGATTTGATACCCCGGGCTACAAATATGAAACCGCGATGCGGTTTTTATGTATCCACTTATAAATATAAAAATTCTAATTTATTATTCACCACAATTTCACTTACTTTTGCAGCCATTCGAAAGACTGAAACTCTTCCCTCCCTCACTTTTTAATTTTTAATTGGCCCGGGCGGAGCTCCGCCACGTGAGTTACATGGCCTATTTGGGACACGAAATCCCATTTTAATATGACGACTTCAGGGAGCCGGAAAAGATAGTTCACAACTCCCAATTTTAATTTGTAAACGTAATGAAAAAATTTAGCAAAATAAAGCATTTTGCGGATTTTTATGAGGTTGTGACCTAAAGATCACACGTCTGGCGGGTTCCCCTCAACTCGTCGGCCGGTCGCTTCCCCAATCCGTACACAATTTTTCTTACATTAAATATTTTACTTACATATATATATATGGTGACGAGGAGCGTTTTCGGAAAAATTTTCAAAAAAAATTTCATTTTTTTTGGTTCGACGTTCGACGGGAAGAAAGGTTCGAAGTTCGAGGTTCGAGGTTAAGGCAGAGGAATGGGGAATTTTGAATTATGAATTATGAATGGTGAATTATTAGATGGGAAAAGGGAGAGGGACTTAATGGTTAATTAGGGCCTTCTTCCCTTTCCGGATGTCAGTAGGACCGGCCGCGGTACTGGAGGTCTGATTTGATTTCCAGATATTTATCCTCAGCTGCGTTATAATTTGTAAATTCAAATCTCATTTTTCTTTTAAAGAAATAGAGAATATACTTTTTTGCGGTGACTACGTACCTGCCGTCGTGTTTGACGAGTTTAACTGAAGTGTTCCTGAAGTGATAATATTGCAGGATTTCAGGTCCATTCATTTCCACTCTGTTTTCAACCTCTGTCATTATACCCCTCAGTTTAATGATCCGGATTAAATTGAGCACAAATAAATAATTAATTATGTCACCTCCGGCATGAGATGATGAGGATTTTCTGAATCCCGGGAGCTGATGTCAATGTAAACATTTGTTCGGAGGATTAAAAAACCGAGTTCAATTTATAATATTTTTTAATAAGTGCAAATTATTTTAAATGTTGAATGCTGAATGTTGAATTTTGAATGAAAAGAACGGGGAGGAAGAAATGTATAGCAGGTACGACGGTGAAAGGGTACTATTTATATTTGTTATTTCTTTACTTAATTTAGTAATTAACTTTTATCCGTCTGTTTTAGTGTCTTTATCATGCAATACAGTCTATTGAAATAACAGGATTTTTTACAATAATAAAAAGTAAATGCCCGGACAAAGGCCCAAAATTGTTAAATTATACAGAATAGTCCATATAGATAATATGGAGTATTTACTTAGCCATGGAATGTTTACCCGTACACATCAAAAAGCAGAACCAGGCTATATAAATATTGGAGACAGTAATCTTATTCAACAGCGGAACAACTATCCTGTAGGAATTAACCCTCCCGGGGGATATTTGGGAGATTACATCCCTTTCTATTTCGGGCCGTTATCTCCTATGTTATTAAATATAAAGACGGGATACAGAGGGATTACAATGCGCCCGCAAAGTGAGATTGTATATGTTTGCTGCAAACTTGATGATGTAGTGCAGCAATGCGGGGAATGGTGCTTTACAGATGGACATGCCAAGAATTTAATTACTAAGTTTTATAACGATCTCTCCAATATTGATGAGGTAGACTGGGATATGGTTTCTGCCCGTTATTGGCAGCCGCAACAATCAGATTATGACAGGATGCGAAGAAAACAGGCGGAATTTTTAGTCAAAGATTATGTCCCTGTATCCTGTATCAGGGCAATTGTAGTTTTTAATAGTGAAAAATCTAAAGTACTTGAGGAAATTATTAACCGTCTTGGACTAAATATTACCGTTGTTATAAATCCTAATAATCAGTTTTATTATTAATGAAAGATAAAGTATGAAATTTGTAACAGGAAACCTTTTAGAAGCTAAAACACAGGCCCTTGTCAATACAGTAAATACTGTGGGCGTAATGGGCAAGGGAATAGCTCTTCAATTTAAGGAGGCATTTCCTGAGAACTTCAGGATTTATGCCGAGGCATGCAAGAAAAAAGAGTTAGTTCCCGGCAAATTACTAGTAGTTAAGGAAACAAAACTGGATGGTGAAAAAATAATCATTAATTTTCCGACCAAGACAGAATGGTTTCTGAAATCGAAGTATGAATACGTTGAAGAGGGCCTAAAAGCGCTTGTTAAAGTAATTGAAGATTATAAAATTTATAGTATTTCCATTCCTCCTTTAGGCTGCGGCAATGGAGGGCTGCAATGGAGTAAAGTAAAGCCTTTGATAGAAAAATATCTTGGACATTTACAAGATGTAGATATACAAATATATGAGCCCAGCCAGGAGATTAAAGCACTTTTGAAGTCGCATGCGCAAACCAGAGAAGTTAGTTTAACACCGGCACGGGCAATGCTTTTATATTCAATGTTCTATTATGAGACATTGGGTGAGAACAGCAGTTTATTTGTAGCTAATAAGCTTGCATATTTTCTGCAAAGGCTGGGAGATAAAAACTTCAGCAAACTTAAGTTTCAAGCCAGCCATTATGGGCCTTATAGTGTACAGGTTGAACATATGCTTCATAATCTTAATGGAAAGTATATTAAAGGTTTGGAACAGATGAATGTTAAGCCTTTTGAAACACTTGAATTACAATATGATAGGACAAAGGAAGTAAGCGACTACATAAGGAGAGAGCTTTCTCAGGAACAAAAAACGAGGTTAAAGAATCTTATAGCTTTAATTGAGGGGTTTCAATCGGCTTTATCTCTTGAAGTACTTGCGACCGTTGATTTTGTCCGGAAAGATAAGCCCGATCTTCAGCCAGATGATATTATAAAGGTAATTAATGATTGGTCGGTGAGAAAGCAGAAACTCTTCCAGGAAAGGTATGTTTATATTGCTTTCAATCATTTACATAATTATGCTAATAAATTCCATCTGATTTAAGTTTAAGACGGGTATTGTTTAATTTCTCATTCTTCCCTTTCGTAAAATGGCTTATAGGATTTTCCACGAATAACCGGGGGCTGAAGCCCCAATATTTTTGGGGACCATTGAACCACGGCCTAAAAGGCCGCGGCTATTCAACTTTGAACTTATTTTATCATTTTTTTCAGGCGGTCGATTTCGTCGCGGATGGCGGCGGCACGCTCGAATTCTAAATCTTTGGCGGCTTCTATCATCTGCGTGGTTAACTGTTCTACCAGGTCCTGCTTCTGATCGGGTGTCATGTATTTTATTACCGGTTCGGCTACTTTGCTGAATGAGAAATCGGATTTTTCTTCTTCTTTCTTTCTTACATCGGCAATTGATGTTGAATTCATGATCTCTTCGACGCTCTTGAATATGGTTTTGGGCGTTATTCCATGCTCTTTATTATATGCCATCTGGATCTTGCGGCGGCGGTTCGTCTCATTTATCGTTTTGCGCATTGAGGCGGTTATTACGTCGGCATACATTATAACTTTTCCGTTCGCGTTACGCGCGGTACGGCCGGCAGTCTGCATCAAGGAGCGTTCGCTTCTTAAGAAGCCTTCTTTGTCGGCGTCGATTATTGCAACTAGGGAGACTTCGGGAAGATCGAGTCCTTCACGGAGGAGGTTTACACCCACGAGGACGTCGAAATCGCCCAGGCGCAGGTCGCGCACAATTTCCACCCTTTCCAATGCATCTATATCGCTATGGATATAGCGCACCTGGATGCCGATGCGGTCGAGGTAATCTGTCAGGTCCTCAGCCATCTTTTTTGTAAGAGTGGTAACGAGGACTCTTTCCTTTTTTTCCACGCGGATGCGGATCTCGCCTATGAGGTCGTCGATCTGGTTTTTAACCGGGCGGACTTCGATTTCAGGGTCCAGGAGTCCCGTAGGGCGTATGATCTGTTCGACGAAAGCGCCGCCGGTGCGTTCGAGTTCGTAATCGGCGGGGGTAGCGCTGACGTAGATGACCTGGTTAGTGAGCTGGAGGAATTCGTCAAATTTGAGCGGGCGGTTATCGAGCGCCGAGGGGAGGCGGAAGCCGTATTCGACGAGGACCTCCTTGCGGGCGCGGTCGCCGTTATACATGCCGCGGACCTGGGGTATGGTAACGTGCGACTCGTCGATTACGAGGAGGAAATCCTTGGGGAAATAGTCGAAAAGGCAGTAAGGGCGGGAGCCTTCGGGGCGTCCGTCCATATGGCGCGAATAGTTTTCTATGCCGGAGCAGTAGCCAATTTCCTTGATCATTTCTATATCGAAGCGGGTGCGCTGTTCGAGGCGCTGGGCTTCGAGGTATTTTTCCTGCGAGTTGAAGTATTTTAAGCGTTCGCGGAGCTCATCTTCAATAGTTACGATGGCGCGGGTGACCTGTTCCTTAGTGGAGACGAAGTGTTTTGCGGGGTAGACCGCAATTGATTCGATCTCGCGTTTAATGTCGCCTGTAAGGGGGTCGATAATGGATATTTTTTCTATATCGTCGCCCCAGTATTCGACGCGTATAGCCTCCTCGGTCTCGTAAGCGGGGATAATTTCGACGACGTCGCCGCGGGCGCGGAAGGTACCGCGTGTGAAGTCGGCATCGTTGCGTTCATAATAGATATCAATGAGCCGGCGCATGAGGCGTTTGCGCGGGAGTTCCTTGGTTTTATCAATAAAGATCATCTGGTTAGCGTATTCCTGCGGGGCGCCGATGCCGTAGATGCAGCTGACGCTGGCGACGATAATGACGTCCTGGCGGCCTTCGATGAGAGCTGTAGTGGCCTTAAGGCGCAGGCGGTCGATTTCCTCGTTGATGGAGAAGTCCTTTTCTATATATAAGTCGCTTTTAACGACGTAAGCCTCGGGCTGGTAGTAGTCGTAGTAGCTGATAAAGAATTCGACGGCGTTATTGGGGAAGAAGGATTTGAATTCGGAGTAGAGCTGAGCGGCAAGGGTTTTGTTATGGGAGATAATAAGGGTTGGTTTATTGATCTCCTTAATAACGTTAGATATAGTATATGTTTTGCCGCTTCCGGTAACGCCGAGGAGGATCTGGTCCTTTTCGCCGCGGCGGATGCCTTCAGTGAGCTGGCGGATAGCCTCGGGCTGGTCGCCGGAGGGTTTATAGCTTGAGACTAGTTCGAATTTTTTCATGCTTTTCTTAAGGTCTATGTTAAATAATATAGAAAGTTAAGATATGAAAGTGAGGGGAGAATAGAAAGGCAGGAAGGAGGTTCGACGTTCGACGTTCGACGGAAAGAGCAGGTTCGACGTTCTACGGGGAGGAGGGATGAATAGCCATGGCCTTTTAGGCCGTGGAAAGGGAAATTCTCTCTCTCTACTGGGGCTTCAGCCCCCGATTATCCAGGTAAGGATTTAGCGTTAATACGGGGGTGAAGTTATATGGCCTTACGTCTTTTAATAACTTCTATTTTAGCAACCACATTTTTATGATTTTTTCTTTTCCTGGACTCAGTTCTTTTCTCAGATGCCCATTGGCCGATTTTCTTTTTATCTTCGGCCGAAAGCTTGCTTACATAATTAACCAACATCGTCATTTCCATACTCCTTATAATATCTCATAACCAGTTTGAGAGCATTTTCATCATTTATCCCCATAAGATTAGAACCATATAGTTCAGCGCCCAGTTCCTTTTCATAATGGGATATAAGATTACTTTTTGCCTCGAAGCTAACATAGCCATCAAAATCAAGTTCCATTGAGAGTTTGCAGGCAAATGCGAACAGATTTCCACCTATACCAGCATAGAGTTTCTCGCCTTTATAGTCCTTACGTTCGATGAGGTGAACAAATACAACCCGTTCCTCGTGCATAGGTGAAAGGCTGATTAGGCCAAGTATCTCGCTTTGTCCCTGAATTCTAAGTTTATAAACTTCCTTTTCGCTATCATTATATTCTACTTTCCAGTCAAAATCGAAGCCTTTCAATTTTTCGATATCGTTTCGGGCAGCTCTTTCAATAACAGTATCAAACTTTTCGTTAGTAGCTATCTTAATAATACAATCAGTGATTTCTATATCAATATCAATTTGGGCCATTCTTTACTCAAATTTAACTATTATTTGGTTCATTAAAAAGTCCCGATATTATTTCACCCACACTCATTCCTTCCAGCGCGTATAATTTGTTTTATTCCAGTTTTCCACTCTTGTGCCGAGGTATTTAGAAATCTTATTACAAAACTTTCCCGGTCAATTTATATCATTTTTTTTACAAATTCAATTATCATAGAATCCTGCTCGCAGGGTTCCGAAATTGTTTGGGATATCATACCAAGCAGAGGGATCCTGTGCTCCAGGCGGGCAATCACTCCCATAGTTCAGTAATGACAAATTCAGTATAATTCACCATTTCCTGAAATCACTGATATCATTCCGGGTGGTGAGTGAATATAATTCAGATATTTAGGTTTTTAGCAAAAAATATTTAATTTTATTTTTCTTTTGGCTTTTTCAGTTTAAGTTTTTAGTTTTATCAGCGATAAAATAATTTATTTTGTAAAGTAAGATTTTATCCTCTGGAAAATAATGGAACAACTTAAAAAAAAACCAATCCCATCTGACTTTAACCCCCCATTAAAGGACAGAAGCCGGCAGGCGCAGGCAATGGCCGACCTGACGTTTGATCTCGTTAAAGAATACACGAATATGGAGCTGGATTTTGCCGAAAGGAACGGTCTTACTCCCGCAGAATTTAAGCTTCTCTGTTATTTCAGGAATGCAGAGGCTGTAAGTATAAAGGATCTGGTGCGGGAGATGAAGCTTACGCCGGGCAGAATAACGCATATAATTACCTCACTGGAGGCGAAGAAGCTGATAACGAGGAGTATTAATCCCGATGACCGCCGGGGTATTAATGTATTTCTGACGGGTAAGAGTCAGCCTTTAATCAGGGATCTGAATGCGATGTGTCTGGATATGCACTCGTGTGTGCTGGAGAAGTATGAAGCCGCGGATACGGAGTGCGTTTCGGGAATAATTCGGGAGTTAATTGAGAGGATGAGGGGGAAGAATTAGGTCCGACGTTCGACGTTCGACGGGAGAGCAGGTCCGACGTTCGACTTTCGATGGGAAGAATTGGAGCGATGAGGTGGAATGGGTTTTTGTTTTTCTGAAGGCTTTGCCTCCTAATTTATTATGGACTAATATCTGTTTTAAGATCATCTCTGCCCCAGAACTATAAATGAAGAACTTCCAGTTGTACCAACAGCGCAGATAGTGTTTCCGTTTATATCCACCCCGTTCAAACTACCATTGATATACTCCGTCCCATTCCCGAGGTAAGTTTTCCATGTCTTTCCGTTGAAGTGGCATATATCCCCGAATGCACCGGCAAGAACAATATCGTTAAGATCATTTCCTCTTACCGCATCCGACCAGTACCGGGTAAATGATCTTGAAAAGAAATCCCACTTTTCAGTCCCAATGTTCAGGTTTTTTACGAAATGACCGTCACCTGTGATATAGACTTTATTCAGATCCATGAACCATACTGAGCAGAGACTTGGAGGGAGACCATCTATGGAAAGCTCTGTTACCTTGTCGTTCTTAATCCGGAGCACTTTGGGAAGGTCGCCGGAATATAGTCTTGAGGCTACACAGAGGACCACCTCTTCACCTGTTAATGGGTCCTTGCTTCCCCATATATCCTGTATAGTCAGATCAGTATTGCAGTCGATCTTCTTCCACGTCTTGCCGTCAAAATGGGCTATTGCTCCTTTGTAGCCAGCAGCATAGATGCTATTAGATGAAGTGCCCCAGAGTCTTGTAATCCCTTTTCCTTTTCCCAGAACTGGATTGTCAACATTTCCCGGAAAATCTGCTATCCAGTAGCATTTTGTCACTTTCTTCCCGTCAAAATGGATTACCCCTCCATTGGCAAACCAGATGTCATTAGGTGAAAATGCAAGTATATCATTTGGAGTTAAAAATGTATTGTATGTAGGTGATGCCACAGCCGGAAGCTTTATCTGTTTCCACTCTTTCCCGTCCCAGTGCACTGCTCCAACAGGTTCATAGTCCTCTTTTCCTTCAGGGAGGTTCATGTACATGTCCCCTACTGCCCAGATATCATTTTCATTTATAATGGCTACATCCCTTAGACTGCTGGACCGGTTGCATACCCAGAAGGTTCTGAAATGAAAGTCGTGGCTGGTCGTGTCCATCGTTCTTATGCTTAATTCTTCTGAAGTGTATGCGTCTTTTGAAGTAACTCTTGCTACCTTGTAGGTGTACTGCCTTCCCGGGCTAAGTGAATCCTCACATATAAGTGTATCTTTTCCTTTGAGGCTAAATAAAAGGACTGCCTGGCCATCTCTTTGAAGAGAGATAACGTCCTTAGGAGCGGAAGATTCGTCTTTTATTCTGATCCAGACCTCAGTTGAGGAGACTCCTTCAGCCTTTATAATGAGGCTGCCATCTGGCTTCAGTTTCTCGGGGTCATTTACCTTGCAGCCTGAAGTTAGAATTATTAAGAAGATTATGGGGAATAACGGCATAATACGTATTGCACTGAGCATGATGAGCATTCTCCTTTTGTGTAAGAAGATAGTTCCTGTTTTTTAAGCTTTGGGTGATCTCCGGGGAATTTTGATCCTCCGGGAATGAACGGAAAGGCCAGGCGACTGTATGGCCTGTTCTTTATTTTGTCTGAGGTCATATCCGGAATGAAAAACTAAGGGATGAAAGGTTCTGAAAGCTGCATTCAACTGTTCAGGCTCTAAAGTGTTAGATCAGTGATTTTTTTATGCGCTGCAGTGTATGATATGAATAGATCTATCTTCCAGATGATGCATAATTTAATACATTATTCTTTTTATGTCAATCAGCATCCCCAGGGTGTCTGCATTCGCCACGGCGAATTTGATACCCTGGGCTACAGATAGAAAACCGCTCTCGCGGTTTTGGGATCCTTTTTCTACAAATATTTTACCGCTAACGCGGTATTGGGGCTTGTACTTAGATTTCTTTTTCATTGAATAAAGCCAATACAGCTGATATTCATAGAATCCCGGAGGGATGATTTGTTTGTAGAAAGAATGGATTCCCCCAAAATTCCAGAGCCCTGGAAGGGCGATTTGTATCAGAGGTTTACACGTTGGTTCCTATAGACAAGTCGCTTCTCCGAAGCTCTGAAGAAGGGTGTGGGTCCTCTTTCTACAGACAAGTCGCTTCTCCGAAGCTCTGAAGAGGATTGGTTTCCTTCTCTGCGACAGATCAGCTTCATCTGACCTCTCCAAGCTCTGAATTAGGTTGGGGCCTAAAGCCTGAGGCGAGGGCGCACCGACGTGCGCCCGTACTCAGAGGGATTAATTTTTTAATTGTTCTATGAGGATTTGGGCGATTCTTTCGGCGGCGCGGCCGTCCCAGAGATCAGGAATGTTACCCTGCTTTTTTTGGCCGCAGAGGACTTCGAGAGCGGCCTTTTCTACTTTTTCAAGGTCCGTGCCTATGAGCTGGTTTGTGCCTACTTCTACTGTAACCGGCCTTTCTGTATTATTTCTTACTGTTATGCACTGGACTCCCAGGTATGTCGACTCTTCCTGTATGCCGCCACTGTCTGTTATTATAAGCTCCGCATTTTTTGTTAAGGCTAGGAAATCTATGTAGCCTATGGGATCTGTAAGGATTACATTACTGCTTAATGTGTTATTTAGTCCGAAGCGGTGCATGTTGTTTTTTGTCCTGGGATGAATTGGGAATATTACTTTCCTCTTTTCTGATACTGTATTCAAAAGGTGAATGAGTTCTTCCAGGTAGTCTTTTGAATCGACGTTGCTCGGGCGATGAAGCGTGACGAGGATGTAATTCCCCTTCTCCAGGTTATGGCATGCAATTATGTCTGAAGACTCGGCTTTGGGAAGGTAGTTTACGAGGCTGTCTATCATTACGTTGCCGGTGAAGAAGACCTTGCTTTCTGAAACTCCTTCGCGCATGAGGTTTTCCAGTCCGCTTTTTTCGGTTACGAAGAGGAAGTCGGATATGGCGTCTGTAAGGAGGCGGTTTATTTCCTCGGGCATATGGCGGTCGAAGCTTCTTAAGCCGGCCTCCACGTGGGCTACTTTAATGTGGAGCTTGGAGGCCACAAGGCTGCATGCAATGGTTGAGTTTACGTCGCCTACAACGATAACGAGGTCGGGTTTTTCCTCAAGGAGCACTTTTTCGAATTCCACCATTACGCGGGCTGTCTGTTCTGCATGGCTTCCGGAGCCGACGCCGAGGTAGAAGTGAGGAACGGGGAGCTCCAGGTCGCTGAAGAATATTTTCGACATCTTTTCGTCGTAATGCTGTCCCGTATGGCAGATCAGGTGTTCTATTTGTCCGTTATATTTCTTAAGTGCTTTATGGAGCGGTGCTACTTTCATGAAATTGGGCCTTGCGCCTACTACTGATATGATCTTCTTCAAAGTTCAATCTCCCTTCATTTTTCTTATTTCGGTTATGGTAGAAAAAATCAATGCAAAGGTAAAAAAAAGCCGGCAGAATAAAAATTGCAATTCACGGTGCGGGCCGCGGGTTTAGCTGCCTACTATAAATTATACAAAGAATTCGGTGCCGATTCAAAAATTAATGACGGGTTTGCGTTGATTGTTTGAATTTCTTTAATTTAGTTAGTTGGTTTAAGTTAATTTTCTATTTATTAAAGGCGTTGGCATGAAGAGCAAGAAGATCTATATTGCAGGGCACCGCGGCATGGTGGGTTCGGCAATCCGCAGGAAGTTTGTTTCAGAAGGCTATGATAACATTGTTACCAGGACTTCCAGTGAGCTTAATCTTATAAGGCAGGATAAAGTTGAGGAGTTTTTTGAGAAGGAAAGGCCCGAAGAGGTTGTGGTTGCGGCGGCAAAAGTGGGAGGAATACTTGCCAACAACACTTTCCGCGCGCAGTTTATTTATGAGAACCTCATGATTGAGAGTAATATTATTCATGCGGCACATAAGTACGGGGCTAAAAAGCTTCTATTCCTGGGAAGTTCGTGCATTTATCCCAAGATGGCGCCTCAGCCTATGAAGGAGGAGATGCTTCTTACGGGTCCTCTTGAGTATACAAATGAGCCTTACGCGATAGCCAAGATTGCGGGCATAAAGTTGTGCGAGAGCTATTACAGGCAGTACGGATCTAATTTCATATCGGTTATGCCGACGAACCTGTACGGTCCTTTTGACAATTATGACCTGAAGACCTCTCATGTTCTTCCGGCCCTCATCCGCAAGTTCCACGAGTCAAAGGCGGGTAATAAGGATGAGGTGGAAGTATGGGGCACGGGAACGCCGAAGAGAGAATTTCTTTATGTTGACGACCTGGCAGACGCGTGTTATTACGTGATGCAGAAGGTGGAGGCAAAGGATCTCTATGAGAATGGGATCTCGCACATAAACATAGGCACGGGAGAGGATCTGACGATTGCAGAGTTAGTCTCCACAATTGCAGAGGTTATAGGGTTTAAGGGCAAAATAAAATATGATTCCACCAAGCCCGACGGAACACCCAGGAAGTTGATGGATATTTCCCGTTTGCACGGGATGGGATGGCACCACACCACCGGGCTGAAGGAAGGGATTGGGAAAGCTTATAATTGGTTTTTGGAGAATGTGGCCGAGAGGGTTTAGTTTTTGATTTTCCCCGGAGGATCGGGGGCTAAAGCCCCAATATTTTTTTATTCCGTTCCACGAGCTAAAGCTCGTGGCTATTCAGTGGCTATTCAGTGGCTATTCAATATTTTTTAATTTTTAATTTTTAATTGAACATGAAAAAAGCACTCATTACAGGCATTACGGGACAGGATGGATCGTACCTGACAGAAATTCTTCTGGAAAAGGGGTATGAGGTCCATGGCATTATAAGACGCAGCAGTTCTTTTAATACGGGAAGGATTGACCATCTTTATAATAATCCCGATATCAGCGGGAAAACTCTTTTTCTGCACTATGGCGACCTGGTGGATACCAGTAACTTAAACCGCCTATTGGAGAAGATCTGTCCTGATGAAATCTACAATCTTGCGGCTCAGAGCCACGTTAAGGTCTCTTTTGAGCTTCCTGACTATACGGCACAGGTGGATGCCCTGGGTACTCTCAGGTTCCTGGATGCAATAAGGGAGGTTGGAATTGACCGTCAGGTTAAGTTTTATCAGGCTTCCACGAGTGAACTGTTCGGCAAGGTGCAGGAAGTGCCGCAGAGTGAAAAGACCCCCTTCTATCCCCGCTCCCCTTACGGAGTGGCAAAGCTCTACGGCTACTGGATAATTGTTAATTACCGTGAGGCTTATAACCTGTTTGCATGCAACGGAATTTTGTTTAACCATGAGTCGCCAAGGCGCGGTGAGACGTTTGTAACGAGGAAGATTACGCGTGCAGTCTCGAGGATTGCACTTGGGCTCCAGGATAAGCTTATTCTGGGTAACTTGAACGCCAAGCGCGACTGGGGTTTTGCTCCAGAGTACTGCGAGGGTATGTGGCGTATACTTCAGCATGAGAAGGCTGATGATTTTGTGCTGGCTACGGGTGAGACGCATATGGTGCGTGAGTTTACGGATCTGGCTTTCCGTGAGCTTGGAATTGAGATAGACTGGCAGGGTAAGGAGGAGAATGAAAGGGGTGTAATCAGGAAGGTGGATATGTCTCTTGTGGAGCATGAGCTTAAGCACCAGAGTGCCAGGATAAAGACCGACATTCTGAAGCCCGGAACGTGCGTTGTGGAGGTTTCGCCAGGGTATTACCGTCCCACAGAGGTTGAACTGCTGATTGGAAACGCAGCAAAGGCGAAGGAAAAGCTTGGCTGGGAGCCGGGGACGAAGTTTGAAGAATTAGTGAAATTGATGATACATTCGGATTTTGAGAAAGTTGTAAGACGGGGATACTGAGGTCCAAGGTCCGACGTCCAACGGAAAGAAGGTTCGACGTTCGACGTTCGACGTTCGACGGAAAGAAGGTCCGACGTCCGACGGTAAAGATAATTTGAAGCCCGCTTTTGCGGGCTTTTTTGTATCATGTTTTCAACGTAGAACGTTGAACGTCGAACGTCGAACGATTCCTGACCGGTGGGTCTAATTTTGAGTTGCGTATGTTGGAAATAGTTATTATTTTTGAACCCATCAGTCACTTTTTTAATAGAAAAGCATATGTATTCTGCAGTAAAGATACTAAATTTTCTTCTTCCTGTACTTTATAGCCTTACATTTTTCGTTTATCTGTATGACTTTGTTAAGGAAAAGAACAAATTTTCCAATTCCAAAAGAATTTTCCTCTTTGTAACCCTTATTTTTCATACTTTTTATCTTCTGGCCAGGACAATAGATTTTAATCATCCCCCGATTACTAATGTTTTTGAGATTTTTACGGTGCTGGCTTTTGCCATCAGCTGCAGCTACTTTATACTGGAGCTTCTGACGGACATAAGGGGTACGGGGCTTTTTATAATAGTATTTTCCCTCATTTTTCAGCTGATTTCATCTTTATTTATACAGGATTTAATTGAGGTGCGCGAGGTTCTGCGCAACCGTATGCTGGGTCTGCACGTAATAAGCGCTTTACTGGGGTATTCGGGCATTACGATTTCCGCTGTTTACGGGCTGCTTTTCTGGATATTATATAAAGAGATTAAGCTTAACAGGTTCGGGCTCATTTTTGAGCGTCTGCCGAGTCTGGAAAAGCTTGAGCAGTTAAGCTATTACTCGGTTGTAATAGGCTTTGTGCTCCTTACTATAGCAATTATCATTGGAGCCGTATGGCTTCCTTCGGCGTTCCCTAATTTCAACTGGTTCGATCCTAAACTTATTGTAACAGCCTTTGTATGGGTTTTGTACGGCCTGGGTATTTTAAGCAAGACCGTAGGCGGATGGAGGGGTAAAAAGGTAATTGTTTTTTCAATAGCAGGATTCTGCCTGGCAATTTTTTCTATCCTGCTTACAAACTTTCTGGCAAAGAGTTTTCATTCGTTTTATTAATGACGAGGCCGGAATTTAACGTTGAATTCAAATATTCTTACTTATGAATTTATTAGCAGTTAGCATAAATCACAGGACAGCGCCCGTTGAATTAAGGGAGAGCCTGCACCTGAGCACCGAGGAAATTAAGGTTTTCCTAAAGGAGCTTAAAGGCAACCTATTCAGCGAGGGTTTTATTATTTCCACGTGCAACCGCACGGAAATATACGGTTTCCCTATAAATCCCCGCACGAACTTCAAAGACCTTCAGAAATTCCTCATTGAAATGAAGCCCGTGGGCAAAATTACTCCGGAGAATTTCCAGAATTACTTCTCCTGCGGTGCTGTAAACCATCTTTTCAGGGTCAGCGCTGGAATTGATTCGCTTCTTTTGGGCGATAACCAGATACTTGGACAGGTAAAGGAATCCTTCCAGATATCGGAGGACTTTGATTTTGCGGGTTTCTTAATGAGAAGGATCTTCGATTCGGCTATAAAAGTAGGAAAGCGCGCAAAAACCGAGACGGTTATAAGCGACGGCGCAATTACAGTCAGTTATGCCGCGGTGCAGCTGATTGAAAAGATTTTTTCGGGACTTAACCGCAAGTCGGCCCTTGTTATTGGTACTGGCGAGACAGGCGAGATTGCAGCCAAGCACTTAAGGGATAAGGGAATTGGAAGGCTTTCAGTTACAAACAGGACAATGTCAAAAGCCGAGAAGCTGGCTTCCTTAATCCATGCCACTACTGTCCCCTTCTCAAATTTCAGGGAATACCTGCAGGATTATGACATTATAATCAGCGCCACGAGCGCGCCGGATCTGATACTGACCTACGACGAGGTAAAAAGCTCCATGAAGAAAAGGAGCAATGCTTCAACAATCTTTATGGATATTGCCATTCCGAGGGATATTGACCCGAGGGTGCGCGAGCTGGACAATGTGTTCTATCACGACATAGATTCTCTTAAAATAATTGTGGATCAGAACGTCAAAAAGCGCCAGGGCGAGCTTCCGAGGGTGCAGGAAATTATTATGGAGGAGCTTGTTAACCTCTTCGGGTGGTACAATTCGCTTGAAGTTACGCCAACGATCAAATCCTTAAGGCAGCTTTTTGAAGAGATACGCCAGGAGGAAGTGGAAAAAATGAAGAATAAGTTAAGCGCCGAAGACGCAGAGAAGCTGGACCTGGTAACAAAGCGCATTGTAAACAAGCTACTGCATCATCCGACGGTGGAGCTGAAGAAGATTTCGGAGAACGGTGTAAACACGCAGGAATCGGCAATGAAGGTAAATGTTATAAGAAGCATTTTCGGTCTGGACCACGAGAGTTAAAATTAAAACTGAATTTTCAGAGGGAATAATTGAAAAAACAAACCATTATTATAGGATCACGCGGCAGCGAGCTTGCTCTGTGGCAGTCAAATTTTATAAAGAAAGAAATTGAAAAGAAAAACAGGTCGGTTTCCGTTGAAATCAGGCTTATAAAGACCAAGGGCGACAAGATCCTTGACGTTGCCCTGTCCAAGATTGGCGACAAGGGTTTATTTACCAAGGAGCTGGAAGTTGAGCTTCTAAACCGCAATGTTGATCTTGCGGTGCACAGTCTTAAGGACCTACAGACGGATATACCGGAAGGGCTGAGGCTTGCGGCAGTTACAAAGCGCCACCCGGTGGAGGATGCGCTTATTGCAGGAAAGAAAGGAATGACGCTTTTGGACTTAAAGGAAGGTGCCGTTGTTGCAACGGGTTCTTTAAGGAGGCGTTCGCAGCTGCTGCACATGAGGCCGGATATTAAGATTGTGGAGCTGAGGGGAAACGTTCCCACACGCATTAAGAAATTTGAAGAATCGGAATGGGATGCAATTATACTTGCCCGCGCGGGAGTTGAGCGCCTGGGCTTAAAGAAGCATATTTCGTCAATTATTCCTACTGAAGAGATACTTCCGGCCGTAGGCCAGGGGGCTCTGGGTCTTGAGATCCACACGGATAACGAAATGGTTTATGAGATACTGCAGTCGGTGCACGACGAAGAGACATTTACGGCAGCAATGGCAGAGCGCGCATTCTTAAAGGCGCTTGAAGGCGGCTGCCAGGTGCCGATTGGTGCTTATGCGCAGGTTAGGCCGAACGGGCTTTATCTTGACGGCATTGTAGGGGCAATTGACGGCTCTGTAACGTTCAGGAAGAAGCTGCGCGGGAGCAAAAAAGACAGCGCAAAGCTCGGGCGGCAGCTTGCAAAGGATCTGGTTAAGGCCGGGGCCGGCGAGATACTGGAAGACATCTACAAAAACATACGATTAAAATAAGAGATTTTACTTTTGGCTGATAAGGGAAAAATAACGGATAAAAAAAATCACAAGCGTGAAAGGATAATTGAGGCGGCATCGCGGCTTTTTTCGGAGAACAGTTTTCATGAAGTGATGATGGAGGACGTGGCCAGGATGGCTTCAATTGCCAAGGGCACGCTTTATAATTACTTTGCCTCGAAGGAGGATCTATATTTTTCCATCATGCTTACCAGGATGACGAACCTCATCAGCTCACTTAAGACAAGAATTAAGGAAGAGGCGACGGCTGTGGAGTCGCTGCACTCTTTTGTAATACACAATTACATGTTCATGGTAAAGTACTCTTGTTTCTTTATCATGTTCCAGAAAGATAACCTTAACGCGCAGAGCTCTTCGTGCTCGGAGTTCAGGGAAAGGAAAACCGAGCTTAATGACGCGCTGAAGGAGATTATAAGTGAAGGCGTAAAGGAAAATGTTTTCTTTACGTCTGACCCCGATTTTGCGGCGCAGGTGGTGCTTGGAAGCATTTATGCCGCGGTAGGCCGCGCCGTTGCAGGCAGCTACACAAAAGATGAAATTACGGATGAAAGGGAAAGGCTTTTTGATTTTATTCTGAAGGGCTTAAGCAGAAGCAAAAAGAAGCTTCCGCTGGAGAACAGGACGGTTGTTATAACGAGAGCCGAGGAGGATTCGAAGGAGTCGGCAGCACTTTTTACTGACAGCGGCGCGGGCGTTGTAATCTTCCCTACTCTTGAAGTTGTGCCGCCTGAGGACTGGAAGGAGTTTGACAGTGCTGTTAAGGATCTTAATAAAACAGACATTCTCATTTTCACTTCGGCTAACGCTGTTAAGATGTTTCTTAAAAGATGCGAGGAGCTTGGGGTAAAACCCGACTATTCGAAGCTGAAGGTTCTGGCAGTAGGAAAGAAAACTTCTACTGTGTGTGAGAAGATGGGAATTACAGTCAGCATGGTGCCCAAGGAGTTCAGCGCTTCGGGAATGATTGCGGGTTTAGGTGAAGAAGATCTTAAGGGGAAAAATGTATTTATCCCCTCTTCCGCAATTGCAAGAGGAGAGCTTCAGGAAGCCTTAAGGCAGATGGGGGCGAATGTAAGTGCGGCTGCGGCTTACAGCGTTGCCGTGCCATCGAAAGAAAGCATAAGTTTATATAAAGACAAGTTAAAGAGTTCGAAGCCCGACCTGTTCATTTTTACGAGTCCATCATCGTATAGAAACTTCCTGGAAATAATGGAGGTTAAAGATGTAAGCAAGTACTTTGAGGATTTTGCCGTTGCGGCCATTGGTCCCACGACGGCAAGTGAGATTGAGAAGTCGGGTTTAAGAGTAGATATACTTCCCAAAGAGTACACGATGGAAGGTGTTTTAAGAGCGGCAGCAGACTATTATTTAATCAGCAAAACAGCATCAAGCCAGGAGACAGTTTATTGAAGATACAGAACGACCTATTTTTAAGGGCCTGCAGAAGGCAGGCGGTTGAACGCACGCCAATATGGGTTATGCGTCAGGCAGGAAGGTATCTGCCGGAATACAGGGCCGTAAGGGAAAAAGCCGATTTTCTGACTATGTGCAAAACGCCCGAGCTGGCAAGCGAAGTGACAATTCAGCCGGTGGATATTATAGGCGTGGACGCGGCAATTATATTCTCGGACATTCTTGTTATACCCGAGGCCATGGGCCTCAAGCTTGAGATGCACGAGGGGAAAGGGCCAATATTCCACAACCCGGTGCGCACAAAGGATGATGCAAAGAGCTTAAAGGTAATTGATCCTTATAAGGATCTTAAGTATGTTCTGGATGCTGTTAAAGTGACTAAAGAGGCTCTTCAGGGAAGGGTTCCGCTCATAGGTTTCAGCGGGTCGCCCTGGACGCTTCTGACGTATATGGTGGAAGGGAGAGGGTCCAAGAATTTCTCTTTGATCAAGAAGATGATTTATGACGAGCCAAGGCTTGCGCACGAGCTTCTGGAGATGATTTCAAAAGCCGTGGCGGATTATCTTTCGGCCAAGATAGAGGCGGGAGTTAACGCGGTACAGATATTTGATACGTGGGGCGGAATTCTTGCCCCTGATGATTTCAGGGAATTTTCTTTACAATATATTACACGGGTTATCTCGGAGCTGAAGAAAAAAGATGAGCCCGTTATTGTATTTGCCAAGGGAGTGCATTATAATATAGGCGAGCTTGCGGATTCGGGTGCTGATGTATTGGGGCTGGACTGGACGATGGATTTAGGGAGTGTGAGAAAGCTCGTGGGCAGTAAAGTGGCACTTCAGGGGAATATGGATCCCTGCGTGCTGTATGCCAATCAGGATGTTATAAGAAAGAGAGCTATGGATGTAATGAGGTCGTACGGTGAAGGGACGGGGCATGTGTTCAATCTGGGCCACGGGATTCTTCCGGATGTGGATCCGGAGAATCTGAAGGCGCTGGTGAGGATTGTTAAGGAAGAGAGCGCCGAATTTCATAAATAAAGATCCGGGGCTAAAGCCCAAAAATATTTTTGAACCATTTATCCACGACCTGAAGGTCGTGGCTATTCAGGCTGAGAAAGCCCGCCGAGGCGGGCTCAATTGAATAGCCACGAGCTTTAGCTCGTGGATCGGAATTCCCCCTCTCTCGTTGGGGCTTTAGCCCCAGATTGAATCGGGACAAAATAAAGAATTTTAATAATGGAGAAAAGAAAGATGTTTACGATAGATTTGGATATGATAAAGAAGTACGATAAGCCGGGGCCGCGTTATACCAGTTATCCCACGGCGCCGCAGTTCAATGACAGTTTTAAGCACGAGCAGTATCTGGATGAAATAATTAAAACAAATTACGGACAGAATCTGCCTGATCTTTCACTTTATTATCATATTCCTTTCTGCGACACGCTGTGCTACTTCTGCGGATGCAACATGCTTGTTACACGCAACCGTGACAGGGTGAAAGAGTACGTTAAGTACCTTAAGAAAGAAATTGACATGCTGAGAGCTTATATTCTTCCTGACAGGAAGGTTGCACAGCTGCACTGGGGCGGCGGAACACCGACGCACCTGAATCCCGATGAAATTGCAGACCTCATTAAATACATCAGCCAGTCGTTTAGTTTCAAAAGCGACATTGAGGCCGGATGCGAAATTGACCCGAGGGATCTTACGCGGGAGCACGTTGCGGCTTTGCGCGAAGGCGGCTTTAACAGGATAAGCATGGGAGTACAGGATTTTGACGAGAAGGTGCAGAAGGCTGTAAACAGAATTCAGCCCGAGGATATTACAAGGCAGACCGTCCAGTGGGTGCGTGAGCTGGGATTCCACAGCATTAATCTCGATCTTATGTACGGGCTCCCCTTCCAGACAATTGAAACGTTTGCACAGACGGTGGATAAGGTAATAGATATTTCGCCCGACAGGATTGCGGTATTTAATTATGCGCACCTTCCGTGGCTTAAGAAACACATGGCATTAATTCACGCAGAGGATCTTCCGCAGGCTGAAGAGAAGCTTCAGATATTAAAGATGACGGTTGAAAAGCTTACTTCGGCAGGATATGTCTTTATAGGCATGGATCACTTTGCAAAGCCCGACGACGAGCTTGCAGTTGCATTGCGTGAGAAAAAGCTCTACAGGAATTTCCAGGGTTATTCGACCCACGCGGGAGCAGATCTTTATGCAATGGGCATTACTGCTATAAGCCAGCTTCAGAGAATTTACGCGCAGAATTATAAAACGGAGAAAGAGTATTTTCAGGCAATTGACAGCGAAGTGCTTCCGGTTATGAAGGGCTACCGCCTGAGCGATGATGATTACCTGAGGCATCAGGTTATAATGAGGCTTATGTGCGACTTTGAGCTTGATATACCAAAGATTGAAAACGAGTTTAAGATTAATTTCCGCGAGTACTTTGCATGGGGGCTCAACAACCTGAAGGAGATGATTGGCGACGGGCTTGTTTCCGTAACGAATGAGAAGGTTCAGGTTACAGAAATGGGAAGGCTTCTTATAAGGAACATTGCAATGAACTTTGACGGCTATATTGAAAGAAAAGAAGATACCGCAAAATATTCGAGGACTGTATGACGAAAACTGCGGTAGTGCTGTTTAATCTGGGGGGGCCGGATTCGCTGGAGGCTGTTGAGCCGTTCTTAAAGAATCTGTTCAGTGATACGGATATATTCAATCTGCCGTTCCAGGATTTTATGGCAAAGGTTATCGCAGGAAGAAGGGCTCCGAAGGTTGTAGAAGAGTACAAACTTATTGGCGGCAAGTCGCCCATAGGCTACTGGACGGAGCTGCAGAGAAAAAGCCTGGAAGAGAGTTTAAGGAAGTCAGGCGTGGATGCGGATGTATATACCGCAATGAGGTACTGGAATCCTCTTACGGACAAAGTTGCCGCAGAGGTTGCGGAGAAGGGTTATGAGGAGGTTGTACTGCTTCCACTGTATCCCCACTTTTCCAGCTCCACTACGGGCTCCTCATTTAATGAATGGAACAGGGCGTTTAAGAACAGCGCGGCCAGGGTTATTCCCGTTAACGATTATTTTGACAATTCGGCATATATAAGGGCGATCAATGAAAGGATTGATGAAGCCCTGTTAAAGTTTCCGGAGGATGTAAGAAAAGACGTGGTGCTGGTATTCAGCGCGCACGGAACTCCGGTAAGCTATGTAAAAAGAGGAGACCCTTACAGTCACCAGATAAAGAAGACGGTTAAGGCTGTAATGGAAGAAAGGAAGAACTCGCATGAGTTTGTGGAGTGTTTCCAGAGCAAGGTTGGTCCCATCAAGTGGCTTGAGCCATCGACGAAGGATAAGATTCAGGAGATGGCGCAGGCGGGGAAAAAGCATCTGCTTTTAATTCCCGTAAGTTTTGTATCGGATCATGTTGAGACTCTTTATGAGTTAGGGATTGAGTACAGGCACATAGCAGATAAGGCAGGTATAGAGAATTACGTTGTAATGACGGGATTGAATGAATCGTCTCTTTTTGTTGAGGCGTTGTGTGAGGAAGTATTGAAGAAGTTAAACGGTGCGGAAAAAGTTTAATATTCCTGAACATTCAAATAAATGTACAAATAAATCCGGAAGACAATGAACAAAAAAGTGGTTATACTTGGTGCCGGAATATCCGGGCTGGCTGCGGCCTACTGGTTGAAAAAAGACGGTGTTGATGTTACCGTAATTGAAAAAGGAAGTGAACCGGGCGGTGCAATGATGAGCACCTGGGATAATGAATTTCTTGTGGATTACGGTCCGAACAGCGGACTTGAGACAACTCCCCTCATACGTCAGATAGTTGAGGAAACAGGTATTTCTGATGAAATGATCTATGCCAGTTCTGAAGGAAATAAGAGATATATTTTAAGGGACGGAAAGCTGCACGCGCTTCCTACGGATCCCATTAAATTTCTCAGTACAGGTCTGTTTTCGGCGCAGGGAAAGCTGAGGCTCCTGAAGGAACCGTTCGTAGGAAAATCCAACGACGGATACTACCAGTCGATTGCCGATTTTGTAAAAAGGCGTCTGGGGCAGGAGTTTCTGGATTATGCCATTAATCCCTTTGTAGCCGGGGTCTTTGCAGGCAACCCGGATGAGCTGAGCGTAAAGTCGGCTTTCCCCAAGCTTTACCGTCTGGAGGAAGAGTACGGCGGCCTTATAAAAGGAATGATAAAGGGCGCAAAGGAAAGGAAGCAGAATGCCGAGAAGTCGAAGCAGAGCGCAAGAATGTTTTCCTTCAAGAACGGCATGCAGACATTTCCGAAGACTATTGCCTCAACGATGAAGGACAATGTTATACTCAGCGCCGAAGTAACAGACATCAAAAAAAGCGGAAGCACGTACGAAGTAAAGTACAAGAAAAACGGCACGGAAGAGACGGTTTCAGCAGACGTTGTAATTTCAACCCTTCCGGCGCATGCTGCGGGCTACCTGTTCCAGGGAATGGATCAAAACCTGTTCAGTCATCTGAAATCAATTTATTATCCGCCTGTTATGGTGCTCTATCTGGGCTACAAGGAAGAGTCAATAGGGCAGCCACTGGACGGCTTCGGGTATTTAATTCCGCAGAAAGAGAATAAATCGTATCTGGGCGCAATATGGAGCTCGGTAATATTTCCTAACAGGGCACCCGAGGGCTTTGCGTCATTTACAATTTTTGTAGGCGGTGCAAGATCACCGCAGCTTTTTGATGAGATGAATAAGGAAGACCTGATTCGCCAGGTGTTAAAAGAGTTTCAGGAAGTTATGAAAATAACGGGGATGCCGCAGTACAGGACAGACAGGATGTGGCCCAAGGCAATCCCTCAGTACAATCTGGGCTACATTGAGCATGAAAAGTATTTCGAAGAGTTTGAAAAAGCCCACAGGGGAATACTTTTAAGCGGCAACTACAGGGGCGGAATCTCTGTAGGCGACTGCATTAAAAACTCGGAAGTGGTTTACAGAAGAGCCCTTGCGCTGTTATAATAAAATTAAGTTAATAAGGACGGAAAGCTTTTCCGCCCTCTGAATAAAAACAAATTTAATATTGGAGTTAGAAATGGCTGTTTACCCGTCTAAAAGATTAAGGCGACTGCGCTATGATCCCATAATAAGGGACATGGTGCGTGAAACACACATAAATAAAAGCGATCTTATCTATCCCCTTTTTGTAGTTCATGGGGAGAACATAAAGCATGAAATTAAATCGATGCCCGGCGTATACCAGATGTCAGTTGATGTTGCAGTAAAGGAATGCCAGGAAGTAGCCCAAATGGGTATTCCTGCGGTTCTTCTTTTCGGTATTCCGGAGCACAAGGACGAGCAGGGTTCCGAGGCTTATGCCGAGAACGGCATTATTCAGCAGGCAATACGCGCAATAAAGGCTGAAGTAAAAAACCTGCTTGTAATTACAGACGTATGCCTCTGCGAATATACTTCACACGGGCACTGCGGCCTTCTTAACGGCGAGGAAGTGTTAAATGATGAGACTGTAAGTCTTCTTGCAAAGGAAGCTGTTTCGCACGCCGAGGCCGGAGCAGACATTATTGCGCCGTCGGATATGATGGACGGAAGAATATATGCCATCAGAAAAGCACTCGACTATAAGGGCTTTACAAAGATCCCTATTATGAGTTATGCAGCAAAGTATGCATCAGGCTTCTACGGGCCTTTCAGGGATGCAGCTGAATCCACTCCAGCCTTCGGCGACAGACGTTCGCACCAGATGGACGTTGCAAATGCTGAGGAAGCCTTGAGGGAAGTGGAGTCAGACATTGAGGAAGGAGCCGACATGGTTATGGTTAAACCTGCCGGGGCGTACCTCGATATCATCTACCGCGTAAAGGAAAGGTTTGGAATGCCAACGGCCGCATACCAGGTAAGCGGCGAATACTCGCTTATTAAGGCAGCTGCACAGAACGGCTGGGTTGACGGGGAAAGGGTTATGATGGAGTCGCTCATTGCAATTAAAAGAGCGGGAGCGGACATGATCATCACCTATTTCGCAAAGGATGTGGTGAAGGTTCTTGAAAGAACCAAGTAGTATTCTGCGGATATAAATTTCAGAAGAAATGGAAGATGATTTTTTTCGTCTTCCATTTTTTATTTGAGTTGTTTGGAAGGTTCATTTTAATTAAACTGTTATAAAAAGAGAGGAATAAAATGAAATACCGGAAAGTTGGCAAAAGCAATATTGAAGTTTCGGAAATAAGCCTCGGCTGCTGGACGCTTGGGGGCCTTAACTGGGTAAACGGAACTCCCAACGGTTGGGCAAACGTGGATGAAAAAGAAGTTACAGAAGCCGTTAATTACGCGCTGGAGCACGGAGTAAATCATTTTGACAACGCCGACGTTTATGGGAACGGGCGCGCCGAGAGGATGCTTTCGAAGGTGCTTGGCGAAAGAAGAAATAGTGTGGTTATTGCAACCAAGGTGGGCTGGTTCCCAGGGACCGCAGCGCACGCCTATGAGCCTCAGCATATAAGGCACCAGTGCGAGCAGTCGCTGGTAAACCTGAAGAGAGACTATATAGATATTTATTATTTCCATCACGGGGATTTCGGGCAGGGCGACATGTACTTAAACGATGCCGTTGAGGTAATGAGGCGTCTGAAGGAGGAAGGAAAGATAAGGGTTATCGGGCAGTCGGCTTATTCAAACAGTGATTTTGAGAAGCTTGTGCCGGTAGTTAAGCCTGAAGTACTTCAGTCATCAGCCAATGCCCTGGATGATCATTATGTTGCGGATGGGACTCCTGTAAGAAAGCTTCTTGAGAAGAACGGGATTTCGTTTGTGGCATTTGGTCCTGTAGCTCAAGGGTTATTATTAGGAAAGTACAGCAAGAACAATCCCCCGAAGTTTGAGGCAGGAGACCACCGTGAGCACGCAAAGAGGTTTACTGTAGAGAATCTGGAGAAGCTTGAGCCGAAGGTTGAGGCATTGAAGGAGAAGTTCGGGTCAAATACAGAAGAGCTTTCGAGGGCGGCCCTGCAGTATCTGCTTCATTACAAAGTAGTTGCAGCAGTAATACCGGGTTTCAGGAACTTAAAGCAGGTAATGGTAAATCTGGAAGCCGCCGACAAGCCGCTAACGGATGAGGAGTTTAATTTTATAAGGGATCTGTTTCAGGGGGCGGAGATAACGTATTGACGTTCGACGTTCGACGTTCAACGTTCGACGGTAAGGCAGAAAAGAGGTAAAGATTAATAATTTGACTTATTTACCTTTACCTCTATCTTTACCAGGCTTTATTGAATATGAAAGAAGATATTAAAGAAAATACAAATACGGTTGCTAAGGAGAGGAAGGTTAGTTTCAGGCAGACTTTCTCGGCTTTGAGGCACAGGAATTACAGGCTGTGGTTCTGGGGGCAGATGACTTCCATGTTCGGGTCGTGGATGCAGACGACTGCAACAGGGTATCTCGTCTATGAGCTGACGCACTCCCCTGTCTATCTGGGCTACGTGGGATTTGCCTCGGGCATTCCGGCATGGCTTTTTATGGTTTACGGGGGCGTTGTTGCAGACCGCGTGCCGAGGAGGACCATACTGCTTGTTACGCAGACTGTAATGATGATACTGGCATTTATACTTGCCGCGCTGACATTTATGGGAATAGTTGAAGCGTGGCACGTTGTTGTTCTGGCCTTAGGGCTTGGCGTTGCAAACGCTTTTGATTCGCCGGCGAGGCAGTCGTTTGTGCTTGAGATGGTTGAGCGCGAGGATCTGGTTAATGCAATAGCGCTTAATTCCACGATGTTCAATGCGGCTACGGCAGTTGGGCCTGCAGTGGCCGGAGTTACTTATGCAGTATTCGGTCCCGCCTGGTGCTTTACAATTAACGGCGTATCGTTTTTAGGCGTGATTGCAGCGCTTTTTATGATGAAGCTTAAGCCGGTGACAAAACCGGAAGTGCGCAAGTCCGCAATAGCCGATCTGAAGGAAGGCGTAAAGTACCTTAAGGGGCAGAGGATGATTCTTGTGCTTATTGCGCTCATTACTTTTATTGGACTTTTCGGAATATCGTTTGCGACGCTGGTGCCGGCCTGGGCGGTAAAGATACTTCACGGAGATGCAACGACGAACGGCCTGCTGCAGTCGGCAAGGGGTTTAGGTGCACTCATAAGCGCCTTATTTATAGCTTCGGTTTCGCATTATATGAGCAAGGGTAAGATGGTGAATTTCGGGACGTTCGCATTCCCGCTTTCGCTCCTGGCATTTTCTTTTGTGAGGTGGATGCCGCTTTCGCTTCTTATGCTTGTAGCGATTGGGGCGGCATCGATTTTAGTTATGAATGTGGTAAATGCGCTGGTGCAGACGCTGGTTTCAGATGAATTCCGCGGAAGAGTTATGGGTATCTACAGCATATCGTTTTTCGGTTTCATGCCGATTGGTTCACTGCTGATAGGTTTCTTAGCCGAGCATCTGGGTGAGCCCGAGGCTATTGTAATTAACTCGGTGATTCTTATTTTATTTGCGCTGTTTGTTTTCATCAGGATGCCAAAGCTGCGGGCGCAGAGATAGGGGTTTTAGTTTTTAATTTAATATATTTGCGGTAATAATTTTTAATTAATTCCAGGGAACGAGAGAATGAATATTCAGAAAAGTGAAAAGCTTTTTGAAGAAGCGAAAAAATATATACCGGGCGGCGTTAATTCCCCGGTAAGGGCGTTCAAGTCGGTAGGCGGCAGTCCGCTTTTTATTACAAAGGGATACGGCTCGAAGATTGAGGATGTTGACGGCAATGAATATGTGGAATACATTGGAAGCTGGGGCCCGCACCTCTTTGGGCATAACCCGGATTTTATTAAAAATGCGCTGCTTAAGGCAATTGAAAACGGAACAAGCTTCGGGGCTCCCACAGAGCTGGAAGTTGATATGGCAAAGCTGATTGCAGAGCTGGTGCCTTCGGTTGAGATGGTAAGAATGGTTAACAGCGGCACCGAAGCCACAATGAGCGCTGTAAGGGCGGCAAGAGGATTTACTAAAAGAGAAAAGTTCATAAAGTTTGAAGGCTGCTATCACGGTCACGCCGATTACTTTTTGATCAAGGCGGGCTCGGGAGCACTTACCCTGGGCACTCCCACGAGTCCCGGTGTAACGCAGGGAAACGCAGCCGACACGCTGGTTGCAGATTACAATAACATAGATTCTGTAAAGAAGCTTGTGCAGGCAAATAAGGGACAGATTGCAGCGGTTATAATTGAGCCCGTTGCAGGAAACATGGGTGTAGTTAAGATTGACAAAATCTTTCTTAAGGAGTTAAAGACCTTATGTGAGGAAGAAGGCATAGTGCTCATTTTTGACGAGGTTATGACGGGCTTCCGTGTTGCAAGAGGAGGAGCTCAGGAGATACTGGGGATTAAGCCTGACCTTTCAACGTTCGGCAAGATTATAGGTTCAGGGCTTCCTGTTGGGGCATTCGGGGGAAGGAAGGATATTATGGAAATGGTTGCGCCTTCGGGCCCCATATATCAGGCAGGGACATTAAGCGGCAACCCGCTTGCAATGTCGGCAGGTTATGCGACGCTTACTTATATTAAGGATCATCCTGAGGTTTACACTGTGCTGGAAGAGAAGTCGAAGTATCTTGAAGAAGGGATGCAGGAGAATCTGAAGTCACTGGGAAAGAATTTCGCATGGAACCGTGTGGGTTCTATGATGTGCATGTTCTTTACCGAAGGCACGGTTACGAATTTTGCAAGTGCAGTTAAGTCGGATACCGCGATGTACGGAAGGTATTTCCACGAGATGTTAAAGCGCGGTGTATATCTTGCGCCGGCGCAGTTTGAGGCGATGTTTGTTTCGACGGCGCATACGACAGAGGATCTGGATAAGACCGTTAAGGCGCATTATGAGGCGGTGAAGGCGGTGATATAAATTGAAAATGGCGTCATCTCCGGATGGCGTCATTGTTTTTTTGAATAGCCATGAGACGGAGGATCGGGGGCTAAAGCCCAGAGGGTTTGTTTGGGATCATTAAACCCCGACCTAAAAGGTCGGGGCTAGTCATAGAGGATAAATATTTTTTTACACCGACAAATATTTCTCGTCAAAAATGTTGCCGAGGCCGAGGAGTTTATTCGGATCGAGGGACATTTTCAAATGGGCCATCTGTTTTATGTTTTCTTCGCCGTACATCATCATCAAATATTCTTTCTTCAGCTTGCCTACGCCGTGCTCGGCTGAGATGGTGCCTTTTAGTTCCACTGCCCTTCTGCATATTTCCATGTAAAGCTTTTTGGCTTCTTTGAACTGATCTTCGTTTTCTGGAAGCATATTCAGGTGCGCGTGGGAGTTTCCGAAGTGGCCATAGATAATGTAATTCAGGCCTGCATTTTCAACTTTACTCTGGAGCTCATGGTAAAAACCCTTGAAGGCTTCATCGGGTACGGCAATGTCTGTGCCGACTTTTGTAATGCCTTTTCTTGCAATGTACTCGCTCACCTTCCACGATATTGCGTGCCGGAAATCCTTAAAGCGTTCCAGGTCAGTTTTATTTGAAGCAAACCATGCTGTTTCCTCGTTTCCGTTAAATTCAGTTATGAGCTCCATCCATTTTTCAAAAAGGGTTTCTTCATTTTCAGAAGTAATTTCCTGTTCAAACCAGACCGCAGCATGGGCGCTTTCAGGTATCTGGGGATATTCATCGCGCATGAATTTAAGTGAGTGGAAGTCGAAGTACTCGAGTCCCTGAGCATCGAGGCCGTTCTTATCTGATGAGGTGCGGCTTTCGTATGAAAGCTTTCTGGCCCCGGCAATAAAGTTAAGTCCGTCGTCCTCGTTGTCAAAAAATATAACTGCCGAGAGTATGTTCTCGGGCAGGTCCAGGAGTTTCAGCTTAATTTCTGTAATAATGCCGAGTGTGCCTTCAGAGCCTATAAAGAGGTCTATGGCATCCATGCCGGGTTTTACATAGTAGCCTGCGGCATGTTTTGTTTTGGGCATTGAGTAGTTGGGTATATCAAGATCTATTACACTTCCCTCTTCAGTTTTAAGGCTTAGTTTAAGGCCTTCTGCCTTTTCTTTGCCGCGTGTGAGGTGAAGAGTCTCGCCGTTTGAGAGCACGACTCTAATTTCAAGCACGTAATTGCGTGTAGGGCCGTATTTAAATGTTCTTGCCCCCGAGGAATTTGTCGCAACGGTTGCGCCTACAAAGCAGTTTCTTTCCGTAGGGTCGGGGGGGTAGAAGAGCGCCTGGCTTTCCACCATTTCCTGAAAGTCCTTAAGAATTACCGCAGGCTGTATGAGGGCGTATTTTTCTTCTTTATTTATTTCGAGGACCTTATTCATTTTTTCCGTTGAAATTACGACGCCTCCGCGGGGCACGCGGGCGCCTGTAAGTCCCGTGCCGTTGCCGGAGACAGTAACGGGTGTATTTTTAGAAAGGGCCTCTTTCAGGGCATTCTTTACGTCGTTTTCATTTTCGGGGAAATACACCGCCTCGCAGAATCCCTTAACGTTGGCGGCATCTGAAAGGTAGTTTTCAATCTCGTCGGGAGAGGTTTTAATAATCAATTCCGTTCACCTTAATTAAATTAGTCTTCAATTTTCCTGCCGTGGCGCTTCATTATTTCCATCCACGTGTCCATATCGAGCTGTTCAGATTCCTCGACAAGCATGATTGGGATATCGTCTTCAATTCTGTAGCGCCTGCGTGTAGCTTTATCCACTGAAACCAGGTAGTTGCCGTCCAGCACCAGGTCGGCCTTAGTTTCCGGGCAGCAGAGTATATCCAATAAATCCTTACTGATCATTGTTTTCCTGTGTTTGTTATGTTTACAAATTTAAGAATTAAATGGGGAAAGTTAAAGGTAAAGCGGAGGAAGAATTCTTCCTGACTTGCATTTATATAGGGAAACGTTACTTTAGGATAAAAGATGATCCATCCGGGATAATGAGGCTCCACTTTCTTTATATATAAATAGCTTCGTTTTACAAACAAATTAAATGAGGTATGTTATGGAAATGACGCAAGAAACCAGAATTGGCATTCCTTTGATTGGAGAGAAGTTCCCCGAGCTGGAGGTTCAGACAACGCGCGGATTTTTTAAGATTCCGCAGGATTTTCAGGGGAAATGGATTGTTCTGTTCAGCCACCCGGCAGATTTCACGCCGGTATGCACAACGGAATTCATTGCATTTGCAAGGAAAGACGAGGAATTTAAGAAACTTAATGCGCAGCTGATAGGGCTTTCAATAGACCAGGTGTTCTCGCACATAAAGTGGATTGAGTGGATGAAGGAAAAGCTTAACACTGAAATCCCCTTCCCGGTAATTGCAGACGATTTGGGCAAAGTTGCAATGAAGCTGGGGATGGTGCATCCGGAAAAGGGGACGAATACCGTAAGGGCTGTTTTCATCATCGATCCCAAGGGAATTATAAGGCTGATGATTTATTACCCGCAGGAAGTTGGCCGTCAGATCAATGAAGTACTGAGGGCACTGAAAGCACTTCAGATTGCGGATGAGAAGAAGGTTGCAATGCCTGAGAACTGGCCGAATAATGAGCTTATTGGCGACAAGGTTATTAATCCTCCGCCTAAGGACGTTGTTGGGGCGGAAGAGCGCGTGAAGACAGAGGAAGGGTTTGATTGGTGGTTCACGTTTAAGACATTGCCGACGAATTGAGTTAGTTTTAGCCCCGGATTGTCGACGAATAATCTGGGGCTAAAGGCCAGAGGGGGATGGGAATATCCGGGACCACGGCCTGAAGGCCGTGGCAATTCACCGTGGCAATTTAGCTAATCTTTGATCCTTGCAAGGATTTTTTCGTTGGTGAGCTCGCGCTGGGCGTCGCGGGCGACCCAGCGGGCGGCTTTGGAATCCATTTTTTGGATTTTTTCGGCGCTTCTTATGGCTTGAGGGGTAAGCCTGATGTTTCTTTTTCCTATCTGACGGAGGGCCCAGTTTACGGCTTTTTTGACAAAGTTCCTTTCGTCGCAGGCTTCCCTTTCAATTATGGACAAGAACTCTATGAACATTTCGTCGTCGGCTTTTTTGTTGTGCACCGAGAGGGTGGCCATTAGGACAAAGCCTGCCCTTTTTACAAATTCCTCTTCCCGCGCGCTCCATTCCAGAGCTTTTTCGTAGGCATAGGGCGTCTTATCGAAAAGGCTGCTGCAGGTCTGGTCGCAGACGTCCCACGATTCAAAATCCTTCACCCACGCTTCCATCTGTCTTGGAGTCACCTGCCGCGGATCGTCGATGAGGGCAGCAAGTATGCGGGCTTCGTGTATGCCGGTTTTCCAGAGCTCCAGAGCCAGGGCGTGGTCTTTTCTTATCATCTTAGCCATAAAGCGGAGTTTGGGCATCGGTACGCCGTATGTATTAAGGGAGCTGATGCCGAAGCGCGCCATTCCCTGAACGTTTTTCTCGTTATAATTGCTTTTTATAAATTCCAGGATTTCGTCTTTTGTCATTTAAGAGCCTTAAAGTTTTAGTTTTAATATCAGTACGTCTTTTAACTTTTCTTCAGGGAATATTTTCCCGTTTTCATCGAATGCTCTCAGCTGGCTTGTTGCAATGAAATAAAGTTCATCGCCTTTAATGGTGCCGGTTGTGGGAATGATAAAATCGGGATTATTGGCTTCAAGGACCTCCATTTTAGTAACCCTGCGCAGGGTGTTATCGAGGTAGAAGCGTGCGATGCGGTTAAAGTTGGAATTCTGGACCCCTATTAGGCTGTTTTTATAGAAGTACATGCCGTCGCAGAAGTCGAGTGATATATTATCTGCGGCAACAACAGAGGAATATGTTTTCTTTTTGAGGTCCACTTTTAATATACCGGATGAATGAGCCACAAAGAGGCTTTGTCCGTCGTCGCTAAGTGCAATACCGTTGGGGTACTGGAAGCCCGCAAGGTTGAGGTAGAGCTTAAGCGAATCGGTATCCTTAGAAATAAAATATACCGCGGGTGACTGGCTGTCGGTAACATATATGTCGCCTTCCTTAGTAAAGGCGAGGTCGTTAAAGAAATGGTTATTACCGGGGGCTATATATTTTTTAACCAGTTTGCCCGAAGCTATATCGAACTTAAAGATGCCTGCGCGTCCCTGATCACCTGGGTCGGCATTTTTCATAGTAGCGGTAAAGCTGCTTGCGGCATAGAGGAGTCCTTTTTCGGCGTCGGCCTTCATGCCGACAACCGACCAGAGTCCGTCCTGATTTTCCGAGGTAAAGTTTTCAGTTTTTCCATCGGGGCTGATCTTAAGGATTTTTGCCTTATAGAGGCTGCTTAAGAAAAAGCTGCCTGTTTTGCTGTCGTATGCAATTCCTTCGGGGATAAGGTCTTTTTCGTGGACAGTGAAAGCCTTTGAGCTGTTTACAATGGGAGCTTTAAGTTTTTTAATTTTCTCCAGTAGTGCATTAAACTCCGGTGTATTTCTAAGAGAAGTAAAGTCCGGGTCATTTTCGGCGTCCATACCGCCTCCGGCGTCCACAAGTTCATTCAGGAGTTTCAGGGCTTCCTCATTATTGCCCGAAAGGCAGGTTGCGCATGCGAGGTTATATTTAAGTGCCTGGCTCTGGGGGGCCATTTCGAGAGCCCGTCTGAAGTTTTTAGCCGATTCGGCATAATTTTTATTCTGATAGTTTTCGGTTGCCTTCTGGACGAAGTAGCTCAGGTCAGTTTCCTGGGCCGACAAAGTGGCGGCAAAAAGAAAAAGCGCTAAGGTCAGTTTTTTCAGCATGGAGATTCCCCTTTAAAAAAGTGTGTTGAGAAAACGTGGATAGCCGGCTTAACGGATAACAGCAAAGAATTAATTGCTGCCGTTTAAATTACCATTTCTGTTATTTATTAGAAAGTCCTCAATTTCCTCAATTACGCCGACAAACTTATCGAGTTCCATCGGTTTTGTGTAGTAGCGTTCAATTTTGAGGCTTTTGCAGATCTGCACGTCGCTTTCGGCCTCGGAGGAGGTAAGGACGATGACGGGGAGGGTTTTCAGCTCTTCATCGGCGCGGATATCTGCCAGGACCTCCTTGCCGTTTTTCTTTGGAAGATTAAGGTCGAGTATAACAAGTTCAGGCCTGGGTGCGCCGGGGAAATTTTCATCCCGTTTAAGGAAAGAGACAGCGTCGACGCCGTTATTGACGACGTTGAGGTTAACGGGGACCTTGCCGTAGTTAAAAACTTCTTTAATAAGGCGGATATCGCCGAGGTTATCTTCAACGAGCAGGATTTGCCTGACTTCCTGTTTTTCCATTACTTACAACACCTTATAAGATTATTGTCAATTTTGCCTTTCATCTGGTTATACTAGTTAAGGTAAAAAGTTAAGGTATTTGTCTTACAAATTCAATGTTTGGGGGTGAATTTTTGCAGGGGAGTAAAGTTTTTACAATGATCATTAAAGCTTAAAACAGATGAATATTTTAGCAAACCTGCATTTTGGGATAGGTTATTTTGTGAAAAATGCGTTTATTTATGTTTAAATATCAATCATAATTTTTCTAGAGGAGTAATTTATGCCAATAAAACCGAATCAGGTTGTTACTGTTGTTTACAGCCTAAAGGATCAGAATGGCGAAGTATTGGATTCTGCAACTAAAGAACAGCCTTTTTCATTTTTAAGCGGGCAAAACCAGATTCTTCCAAAACTGGAAGAAGAAATCAGCAGCATGATTATAGGAAGCAAAAAAGAAATATTTCTTTCTCCTGAAGAAGCTTATGGTGAATATCAGCCTGAATCCGTACAGGTTGTAGACCGTTCCAATTTCCCTGAAGGCAGCAAGCTTGAAGAAGGAATGGAATACGTTGCAAATACACCTGACGGCCAGCAGCTGCCTTTTGTAATAGCAAAAATTGAAGGTGATGAGATTACACTCGATTTTAATCATCCCCTGGCAGGCGAAGCACTTACATTTGATCTTGAACTTCTGGATGTAAGAGATGCTACGGCTGAAGAGCTTGCTCACGGACACGCTCACGGCAACGGCGGGCATCACCACTAAGCCATTGAAGAGGATAGAAATCTTTGATATAAAATTAAAGCTGACATTTTGTAAAATGTCAGCTTTTTTTATGCCCTTACAGGAGCTCTTTATAAATTGAAGGATCTATTTCGGCAGCGACGCAGTTCTCGGAGACCTGCTGAGGGGTTTTTCCGCCCGGAATTGCGGTGCTGACAGCAGGATGCATGAGGCAGAAGCCAAGGCTTATCTGCGCTTTTGTGTATTCCGGATGGAGCATATACAAAGGCTCATAGCTTTCAAGTCCGGTAAAGTACTTCTCGATTTTCTCCGGGGACAGGTTGAACCTTCTGTGGTCCCCTTCTTCAAAGCGCGTATCGCGGCTGAATTTACCCGTTAAGAATCCGAAGAGCATAGGTATTCTTGCAATTATGCCTATTCCGTACTTTTCAGCCTTGGGGAAGAGTTCTTTTTCGGCTTCCCTTTCAAGGAGGTTATAGCGCACCTGGAGGCAGTCCAGAATGTCATTGTATTTATCCAGCAGGTATGCCTGTTCGGTTTCCTTAAACGACTGGACGCTTAAGCCCGCGAGTCTGATCTTGCCGTCTTTTTTCAGCTGATAGAGGGCTTCCCACGGGTCGTCTTTTTCAAGGAGGTCCGTTGAAGGGCTGTGGAGCTGAAGGAGGTCGAGCGTATCTACATTCAGTCTTTTAAGGCTTTTCTCGGCTGCCGAAATGAGGTAATCCTTTGTATAGTTAGGAGTTATCTTCACTTCCCCTTTTTCGTCCTTATAATTATAGAAGTCACTGCCGGCCTTAGTGGCGACATAGATGCCGTTTTTGCCGCGCTGTTTGAGGACTTTTGCAATAAGTTCTTCGGAGTGGCCGAAGCCGTAGACGTCGGCCGTATCGAGGAAATTAACGCCCTGGTCGAGTGCCTCATTTATGGCAGCAATGGACTGGTTATCGTCCGTTTTACCCCAGTCGCGTCCCCCGATAGCCCAGGCGCCGAAGCTGATTACAGAGACTTCGGGGCCGTTTTTGCATAATTTTTTATATCTCATATTATTCCCGGTTATGTAACATTATTGAAATATCCGATAAAAAAATATAAATGAATATTAAGGAAAATAAAACAGGGGGAGAAGATTGTTTTAATGGCGCGGCGGACGGGTGATGTCAGGAAATGGTTCCTGACACCACCCGAATGTTGAATTTATGTTTATACCCGGCATACAAGTCGCGCCTCCGGAGCTCCGGCTTTCTTTGTTGATCATCCTTTTTCTACAGACAATTTGCTTCTCCGAAGCTCTGAAGAAGGGTGTGGGGCCTCTTTCTTTCTCCGAGGCTCCTTGAGGGCGCCGCTTAAATCACAATTCTACTAAAAAAATAGTTAGGGGATTAAAAAAGTCGTTGACTAACTAAAAGTTTAGTTATATATTGCAGTTGACATCAATGAGACCGGCCTGGTGGGGTCTTTTCAAATTAAGAATGATTTTGCTTTTATTTTGGCGTCCTTTAGCGGATACAGTTTATTCAGGTACTAATTGCACATAAAAAAGGATAATCTCATGCGACATTTCATTCTTGTTCTGGTCCTGTTTTGTACCTCAGTTGTTTTTTCTCAAAGCGGAAAAACGTTCTCAATTAAAGGCCGGGTGCTTGATGGTGAATTGCTTAAAAGTCCGCTTCCCGGAGTAACAGTGGCAGTAATAAACAAAAGCAGCAATAAAATTGCCGCAGGTACCATTTCTGACAATAATGGATATTTTTCCCTCCGCAAAGTTATGCCGGATAGCGCAGTTGTGCAGTTTTCTCTGATAGGCTATGAGACAAAGCGCTTTGAGGTAAGTTTTGCGGGTAATGATACACTGAACCTGGGGGAAATCAGATTAGTCCCTGGTTCAATTACGCTGAAAACCATAGTAATTAAAGGAGAAAAGCCCCCGATTGAATATTACGTGGATAAGCAGGTTATAAATATTGATAAACTTCCCGTTTCACCTTCCAGTGTTGCCGAGGCCCTGAAAACAGTGGGGGCAGTTGAGATTGAACCTGTTACAAACAAAATAACGATCAGGGGAAGAGCCGGGGTTAAAATACTTGTAGACGGCAAGCCTTTCCAGTTTAATGATGAGTATCTTTCGCAGATGCCGGCAGAGCTGATTGAGAAAATTGAAGTAGTTTCTTCCCCTTCGGCCAAGGACGACCCTGAAGGCGATGCGGGAATTCTGAACCTCATTTCAAAGAGGAACCTCTTCGATTCTTTCAGCGGCTTCATCTCTTTAAGGCAAGCTTCCAAAGAAAATACCAGGCCATCTTTAGCACTGAACTATAAAAGCGGGAAGATAAATATATTTACAAATCTGACTTACGGACATTATATAGAAAAATCTTCCTCCTGCCGGTACTTAATTTCGAAAAGCGCTGCCGGGACATCCGTTGCAACATCAGCAGGCGACGGAAGTGTGCTTAGCAATTTCTATGATCTGAAACTCGGAATGGATTATGAGCCTGATGAATCCAATTTCTTTTCATTGTCTACTGCGATGACAAATCAGAAAATGAATATAGACTATTCTGACAATTCACTGCGCAGAGAAAGTTACCTGCTGCAGGATACCAGATACAGCTACGGATCTGACCAGGATACAAAATACGCCACTTATACACTTACCGGATTCTACCGGAATAAGATAAACAGTGAAGGCTGCGAAGTGACTTCCGACATTTACTATGCAAATATAGGGCAGGATGATTTTTATAATATATCGACTAAATATGACTACAGGAAAGACTATCCTTATCTGCAGAAACAGAATGAGCAGATGAAGAATAATACCGCTATCTTTAAGGCGGCATATGTGAATCCGTTCAGTAAGTCGGCCAGGTTTGAAACCGGCTATAACTTTACGTTCAGGAACAGGTCGAATGAATACGCTAACCTGTATTTCAGTTACCTCCAGGATGCATGGCTGGACAGTCTGGATTTCAGCAACACGTTTAATTATAAAGAGAGTATTCATTCTGTATATCTTCTTTACTCGGGTAAGGCCCTGGGCATCAACTACAGGCTTGGCCTCAGGGGAGAGAAAGCGTATACCGAAGGGCTGCAGACAGTAAGCGGAGAAAATTTTGCAACAGATTACTACAGTATTTACCCGTCTGTTAATCTTTCATATAACATAAACATGATGCAGCTTTTTGTAAACTATTCCAGAAGGGTACAAAGGCCCGAGATGAGATATTTAAATCCCTTCAGGAGAAATAATTCTCCCTATTCAGCCAGCAAAGGAAATTCAAAGCTGGATCCTGTTTACACAAATTCAATTTCCGCAGGGCTGATGCCGTACTTCACTTTGTTTTATTATGATTCGAAAGGCAAAATTATAAGCGCCCAGACGATGATGCAGGACACGGTTTTATTTTCCACATACATAAACGGGCCAAAGACGCAGGAATTTGGAATTGAGCTAAGCCTTAACTTAAGCAGCGGGAAATCTTCGCCGGTACAACTGCCTAAGTGGTTCCCGACGCTGAATACCAGAATAAATGTAAGCAGGTTCATACAGAAAGGCACTTACATGCAGGAAGACCTGTCTGAAAACAAGACAAACCTTTACCTGTCCTCATACGCAAGCTTTAATCTCTGGTACAAGGCAAATGCATCCGTGTCGTTTTCCTACCGCCCGGAGTCAAAGTCGCAGAGAAATAAAAGGAGCAGCACGACGGATCTTGGTATTTCACTTTCAAGGCGGTTTCTGGCTAACAGTTTAAGAGTAACGTTATCGATATATGACGTCTTAAATAAAGCTGATGTCATTTATGAAACTTATGCAAATGATTTCAGTTCCAAAGGTCATTTCATGCCGCATAATTCCAGGTATCTGGCGTTATCACTGAGTTATTTATTCAATAGTTATCAGGCAAAAGAGGAACGGGAGGTTGATGACGGAAGGGACCGGCCTGCCGGAGTGCAGTAGAGTAGAAATTTCAGGGGAAGCACCGTCAGTTTCACCCTGCACTTACATTGTATTAATAAATTACAGAGAGGAATAAATTGAAAACTAAAGAAATGACAAAGGCCGAGGAACAGATTATGCAGATACTCTGGGGGCTTGGGAAGGGATTTGTAAACGACATCATTAAAGAGCTTCCGGAGCCCAAGCCGGCCTATACGACGGTTTCAACAATTGTAAGGATACTTGAGAAGAAAGGCTTTGTATCGCACAAGGCCTACGGCAACACGCACGAGTATTACCCCATAGTTACAAAGGAGAATTATACAAGGGACCATCTTAAAGGCTTCCTTAAGGGATACTTCTCGAATTCATTTGCAGGCATGGTTTCTTTCTTCAGCAAGGAGGAAGAAATGGATGTAAATGAAATGGAAGAGATAATGAAGATGCTCCAGAAAGAAATTAAGGCAAAGAAAGAAAACGGGACTAAAAAGAAAAACAATTAACGGGAAATAAAATGAACTCTTTTGAATTTTACCTTTTGCAGTCGTCCTTCAGCTTCATGATCTTTTACCTGTTCTACATGGCGCGCCTTAAAAAAGAAACCGTGCACTATATGAACAGGGTGTATCTTTTAATGGCGGGAATTTTTTCCATCACGGTTCCCCTCTTCAGGTTCAGTCTTCCTTCGGGTGATGCAGGAAGAACCATTACGCTTTATCTTGAGCCCGTACTTATAGGCAGCAGCACAAAAGCCGCAGATAGCGGTATTGATCCCTATTACCTTTTATGGACCGGTTACCTCATAATTTCCGCAGCATTACTTGCAAGATTTTTGTGGAGGCTGTACCAGATCTCAAAGCTGGGAGACTACAGCGCCCCGGTAATTATTCAGGGGCACAAGACAATTCTGCTTGACGAGGGGCATTCACCCTTCTCATTTTTCAAAACAATATTTCTTCCCAAGGGAAACCTGGAGGACCCGGCGCTTTCGACACTGATACTGCACGAGGAGGCGCATATAAAAAGCCTCCACTCGGTTGACATTATCTTCTTTGAGGCTCTTACAATTCTGCAGTGGTTCAACCCTTTTGTATGGCTCATGAAAAGAGAGCTTGAGGCACAGCATGAATTTATAGCCGATACGGAAGTTATAAATAACGGCACAGACAGCACAGAATATAAATCCACGCTTCTGGCTTTCGCCTTCAGAGCAGGCGGAAATTCAATGACGAACAATTTCAATTCACTCTTAAAAAGGAGGTTCGAAATGCTGGCACAAAAAAGGTCATCCAAGAATGCAAAAGTTAAATTTCTTCTTTCCATTCCGTTAATGATGCTTGTAGTAATGTTCTTCGGCATGACCAACGGCGGAAGAGACATTACTGCAATTGCAAAGACATCCCCGGCTGCAGATACGTCTCTTCAGCAGGAAGAGCCGTACACGTTTGTAGACCAGATGCCATCTTACCCCGGCGGAGTAAATGCGGTTCTGGAGTTCATATCCAGCAATGTAGTGTATCCCCAGGCTGCTAAAAAAGAGGGCGTACAGGGTAAAGTAATGGTAGGCTTTATTATTGAGAAAGACGGGAGTATGAGTGATATTAAGGTGGTTAAAGGCATTGGCGGCGGATGCGACGAAGAGGCTGTAAGGGTGACAAAACTTATGGGCAATTGGAACCCCGGAATGCAGAAAGGCAAGCCGGTAAGGGTCCGCATGGTAATGCCCTACCAGTTCAAGCTTAAATAGTTTTTAGCAGGTCTGGAAGGATCAGCCTTCCAGACCTTTTTTATTTTACTTCCAGGGTACCGGCCTGTTATAATGTTTGAAGAGGCCGGCCTCGAACTCCTTATTTATGATTCTGTCGGGATGATATTCAGGGCTCTGCTCCACCTCGGCCGCTGTAAGGTTCACATAGACCAATGAATCGCTCCAGTCGATATCCTGTATCCAGGGGAGTGCAATGAGCACTTTTTTGCCGGGAAGGAGCCACTTGCCGGTATCGACCACCATATAGCGGATGCTCCAGAGGTCGTCTTCGAGGATAAAGTCCTCGACGTTGCCAATTTTATCGTCATCCGCCTGAATTTTATAGTCTATTATATCGCGTGCGCTTCTTAGGTGGGGGTCAGTTTCCCTCTGGTTTTCATCTCTGGTATTTTTATCTGTAACAAAGCCCTGGTCGGGCGTGTTAAGGTTTGGGGGCACAGGAGGTATAGCACCGGGGAACCCGGCGCCCAAGCCCGTCCAGTAGTAAGGCCAGCCGTAATAGTCGCTTAAGTCGGTCTCCTGCTGGCGAGAGACGGGTCTGGCAACGTCGACAGAGGGGCTGTTCTGGATTTTTTCCTTAGTCAGGTTAACCGGGAAGCGTTTTTCCTTCCAGTCCGGTTTTCCCAGTGAATGAGGGGAAATGAGAACCAGTCGTTTCTGAAGCCAGGTACCGGTATCCACAACGAAGTAGCGTATATTCCACGATACATCATCAAAAAAGAAGTCATTAACTTCGCCAATTTCGCCGTCGAGGGCGTGTATTTTATAGCCTTCGAGGGTTTTCACGCTTCTTAACATAGTTCCTCCCTATTATTATTTCATTCATTTATAATCCCATTCATTAATAATATATCCATAAAAATTAAATTTCATCAAGGCATTAGGCAGTAGCCGGGATTCAGGCGTTAGCATAATTTGGTATTTATAGAATCCCGGAGGGATGATTTGTCTGTAGCAGAAGAATGTTCCCACCCCCCTCTTCAGAGCTCCGGAGGAGCGATTTGTATCAGGGGTATGCACGTTTCATTTCCTTATTACATGTCGCCCTTCCAGGGCTCTAAAATGTTTTTGGGATATATCCTTTTCCTACAGACAAGTCATTCCTCCGGAATTCTGAAAAGGGACTCCACCAAAATAAATTTTCATAAATTTATAACTGGGGTCAAAAAATAATTTGTAGATTTTAATTTTTAGGTATATATTTGAAGTAATGAAAGCAAATAATTACATATTAAACAATGTAAATAACACCTGGCGTTGGTGGTGGAACATCTGTGTTTCGCTATTCTTCGCTTAAATATATATACTGAATTTTATATGGCCGTGAATAGTGAAACAACTATTCACGGCTTTTTCGTTTTAAAGCCGTGAGACATTCTTGCGGCTTTTTTTTTGGCCGGGACATAAAGTCACTTAAAGAAAAAAATTTTATTAAAACAAAACATACAACGGAGACTACAATGAAACAGAACAGAATCAACCTCGACGTAAAGGAAATGCCGATTTATTACTACAACATTTTAGCCGACCTGGGCGAACCTTTGGCAGCACCACTCAATCCGGTGACAAAGCAGCCCGCAGGGCCGCAGGATCTTTCGGCAATTTTCCCGATGGAGCTCATTGAGCAGGAAATGAGCACAAAAAGATATATTGAAATTCCGGATGAAATTCTGGACATGTACGCCATAAGCCGTCCGAGTCCTTTAATAAGGGCATACCGTCTGGAAGAGCATCTGAAGACCCCGGCAAAAATATTCTTTAAGTATGAAGGTTCCAATCCTTCAGGAAGCCACAAGACAAACACGGCAATTGCGCAGGCATATTACAACAAGAAAGCAGGCATAAAGAGGCTGGTAACTGAGACAGGAGCCGGGCAGTGGGGATCAGCCCTTTCGCAGGCATGCAACCATTTCGGAATGGAATGTCAGGTATTTATGGTTAAAGTTAGTTTCCAGCAGAAGCCGTACAGAAAGTCGTTCATGCAGCTCTTCGGGGCAGATGTAATTGCAAGTCCCTCGAACCTCACAGAAGCAGGAAGAAGAATTCTTGCAGAGGATCCGAATTCACCGGGAGCCCTTGGGATTGCAATCAGCGAAGCAGTTGAAATGGCTGTCCAGAGAGACGATACAAACTATGCTTTAGGAAGTGTTCTTAATCACGTGCTTCTGCATCAGACAATTATAGGCGAAGAAGCAAAGCTTCAGATGGAGAAAGCCGGAGAATATCCGGACGTTGTAATTGCATGCGTGGGCGGCGGAAGCAACTTTGCAGGGCTAAGTTTCAGCTTCCTTAAGGACAAGCTGGCCGGAGAGAAAAAGGACCTGCAGGTAATTGCAGTTGAGCCGGCATCGTGCCCGACGCTTACAAAGGGAGAGTTTATGTATGACTTTGGTGATGAAGCAGGAATGACGCCAATGATGAAGATGTACACATTGGGCCACAAGTATGTTCCCCCATCGATCCATGCAGGAGGCCTTCGTTACCATGGAATGTCGCCCATCATTTCACATCTTTACAACAAGGGTATAATTACAGCCGAGGCATATCAGCAGAATGATGTATTTGAGGCAGCAAGAACGTTTGCAAGGACAGAAGGCATTGTGCCTGCGCCTGAAAGTTCGCATGCAATAAAGGCAGCAATTGAGCAGGCGAACCTCTGCAAAGAGTCGGGTGAAGCCAAGACGATATTGTTTAATCTTTCAGGGCACGGATTTTTGGATCTGGGAGCCTACGATGCATTCTTAAAAGGCGAGCTTGAGAATTACGAAATGCCGGAAGATACGATAAACGGATTCCTGAAGCAGGTTCCGGAAATAGCATAAGCAGATAGTTAACAATATAAGGTTCATCTTTGTAGGGCGCACCATGCCATAGGCAGGCACAGCGGCGGTGCGCCCTGATTCATTCTACAAACAAATCATTCCTCCGGAATTCTATAAAAGCTCACCCTCATTTGCTCTTATTTTGTTGATCGGATATAATGAAAGGATATGGTCAGTATCAAAATAAGGCTGTTTCTCCAGCTTATCAATATAACCCGTTTATTTTACAGTTGTCTGAAGCTCAGTCCGGACATTTTTACTTAGCACTTCATCGCACTCTTTAATGAGACGCTCATTGATCACGAACGGGGAAATTGCTTTTATGACCTTTCCATCAGGAGCTATTAAATAACAGATGCCAAGTATATTCATAAATGTCTTAAATTCTCTTCTGTGATTATAAGATTTGGGGGATATTTCTTTCTTATAAACGTTAAGCCAGGTAATTCCGAATTCTTTAGCAAATTTCTCAACCAGGTCGCGATTATCTTCTTCAGTTACATTTACCATCACAAGATTGCTGTTTCTGTATTTCTTCTGAAGCTGTTTTAACGGCGCATTTCCCTCCCGGCAGGGAACACACCAGGTTGAATATAAATGAATTAACACATATTTGCCTTTTAACGCCTTTAATGAAAAAGGTTTCCCATCTAGAGTAACTCCAGTCAGTTCAGGTGCATAGAGCCCTTCAAAAGGACCAACTGGCTTTATGTCATCCGGCAGTTTTGCAAAATAGACCGTATCCAGGTCAACAGAGTGAGTCAGGAACTTATAGTACTGATTGCCGATGGAAATTGTATCGCCGGCCATGTACTTTATATCAGGCGGAAAAAGTTTTCTGGTATTTGGGGCAATACCCAAACGGGCTGTCTTTTTAGTGTAGACTTTTATGTTATCATCAAGGCCAATTCTATATGTACCGCCATTTACACTGATGCTGCCCTCATGAATATAATCTATATATGAGAAAATACGTAATCCGCCGTTTTCATGGTTTTGGTAATAACCCGACGGGTCAAAGGTTAACTTTGCATCAATTGTTCTCTGGGATACTTTATAGCCATTAAAATAATCATATGTGAATTTCAGCACAGGATACCTCTTCGGATCCTTTGAATTAATATTATCCTTATCTGCTATTTTATAAGTATATGATGTCTCATCACTCAGGTCATTATTGTTATTAACGTCTATAAAGGAGATAATTTCATCATCCCTTTCCTCAAATCCTGCTATTACATACTCCCGGATGAATTTTTTGGATACACAGCCCGTATCCAGTCCAAGTGCAGGGTCCAGCATGTACTCATGGAATTTCTTCTTTGACAACTCTCCATTAATATACTTGAAATAATAATACTGGGAAGGCTGAAAATGGAAAAGAACAAGTTTAAGCTTGGGGTATTCTTTAGGAAATTTTACTTTCTTGTAGAGATTATCTGTCACAGGAATTCCCTTGCCGGATATGTATGGATGAGATTCCAATAAAGGATTCTTAACTTCAAATTCAATCCGCCTGCATGCGACAGTAATTGTGTCGGAATTATTACAAAAGGAAATGGCTGAAAATGAAATGAACAGAATTAAGAACAGAATGCGGGACATTTTCACCTCCTGTAAAATTAAGAATAGATGAAACAGAAGTTTAACCCATTCAGCAATTTACATTTATAAGAAAAATAAACAAGGAATTTATAAGTAATTATTTTTTAAGAGAGACAGGGGATTCGCAGTCAAGTCCTTACCGATTGTTTATTTTAAAGATGCCGGCAAAAGAAATATATTGCTGCTAAATAAAAATAATTATGGAGATAAAAGGGAAGCTATTTTCTTAGCCGATTGCCCGCAAACGGATAAACCATTTATGAAGCACCTTCCGAATTAGAAATTATAGATCGTTCCAAGTCTGAAAGCTGGGGTGAACATTCCACCGCTGCTTTTCTCATATGAGTACCCCAGACCAATGCTATAGTATAAGTGTATCCCATCTCTGCTTTCTTTCTGAGATGCAACGTTAAGCTGAATTTCGCTGCAGGGGTTATGAACCGTAGTTATTGTTGACCCATAACTTGCTTCAAAACTTATGGTATCAAATAATCTAAATTTCTTTTCACTGAATATTCTTTTGTGAATTTCCAAGCCAATGCCCATCCCATTATTCTTCAGCACATCAGTCTTAAATAAAAGTACGCTGGTCTTAATGCCAGCTCCCCATCCGCCGTGAAAATCATGCCCCAGCCCCACAGAAGCTGCTTCATAAAACCCTGTGGACAGATAAATATAGGACTTGGTTGGACTTTCCGGATAATTTTCAGCCTTACCGCTTTCAGTGTTTGCAAATAGAAAGGAATTCAGCACTGCAGTAATGAGAAATAGATACATAAATTTCATATATAATTCCCTTTAAAAATACTCAACTCATTTGATTACGGGGTTAGCTGCAATTTAAGCTTCATCCACTTCCGCTTCACGATCAACTGTCCCCTTCTGCCTCAAATATTCAAGTATCTCAGACGTTAATAGTCCAAAGAATATCAGTATTCCTCCGACTATGCCTAAAACTGAGATCCTTTCGCCAAGCATCAGATATGCAAATATTGCGGAGAATACAGGTTCAAACGAATATATAATTCCCGCCTTGACGGGACTCACTTCCCTCTGGAACCTGCTTTGAAGTAAAAAGGTAATGATCGTTGCAAACAGCGCTGTATACATGAGTCCGAATATGAGATTTCCTGTCAGCTCAAAATGAACAGGTTCAATATTTGTCGTTGAAAGCGCAGCCGAAAACAGGAATGCCAGCAGGCTTGTTACAGCGGTCTGAAAGAAAGTAAGAAGAAGAAAGTTTATCTCTTTACTTATCTTGTGCAGATATACTATCTGTACGGCAAAGAAAAAAGCACAGATGAGTGTAAAAAAGTCACCAATATTAAAGTTTCCGCCAAGATCACTGAGCAGACTGAATATCGACTGGAACATATCCAGACCAGGAGCAGCTTTAACAGAGAGAAATAAAAGTCCGAATACTACAATTATGCTCCCTGCAATTGCGCCAAGGGCAGGTTTTTTCTTTTCAATTATTATCTGCATTATTGGAGTAAAGAGCACGAAAGAGCCTGTAATAAACCCGCTTTTGGTGGCAGATGTATACTTAAGTCCCACTGCCTGTGGGGCAAATTCAAAGAAAAGAAAAACTCCCAGGAGTGCAGACCTGAATAGTGTCTTCTTATCTATCCGGATCAGCTTTTTATAAACAAAAGGCAGCATGACTACTGAGGCTATGAGAAATCTCACAGCAACAAAGAGCATGGGGGATGAATCTGTGAGTGACCCTTTAACAATAACAAACGTAGCGCCCCAGAGAAGTGTTGTTATAATCAGCGCACTTTCGCTTATGTACTTTAATGAATGTTTATATTGCAGTAATCTATTCATGCTTAGTAGTGCAAAATAATTTAAGGATTTGTAGACATGGTATATACCCGGTTAAAACCCGGCAAGTGCAAATTTAGATAAATTTAGCATGATTCTAAAAATATCTTTTTTCAAAGCATCTGTAAAGCTTAGAAATAATATCCGGCAAGCACCTGAAAATAAGGGCTCCTATCTTTACGGTAACCTTTGGATAAAGGTACTTCAAAAGTGGCAACGAGTCTGACTTTATCCAAATGAGATTCAATTCCAACTGATGAAGCTGTAAATATCCGTGGTACTTTGTAGTGCAGGTAATAATCCGTTGTTTGTCCAATAGTCAGTTGTGCATACTCCTGATATATGTCCATATTGAACTTCATATTGCCCAGCATTTGAGGAATCAAAACGCAGCCTAAATATTCACCCCATTTTGTCTTAGTCGCAAGGTAATTCAGTAATAATGAAATTGAATTTGTTGATATATAATATTTGCTTTCTGATAAATTATCCTGAATGATGTTAGATGAAGCCATTTCGAATCTAATAATTTCATATGAACCTCTGACAATGGATAACCTGAAACTATTTTGACTTGTCAAGGACTGGCTAAAGCATGTAGATGTCCTTATATCATGAGCAACAAGGTTTTCACAAATAACAATCAAAATAGATACTATGTAAAACAGCTGTTTATACATTTTCTTCCTACAGATATGAATACCTTGGGATTTGTAATTCTCTATTATAGACCTTTTCGGAAGATCATGGGACATACAAATATCAACAATATGTATTTTCTCTCCCGTCATCGGGAATGATTCGCCAAATTATGAATATCCCCATAATGGTTATTGTCCTGTTTTTACTTCCCTTTTCGAAATCCAGACTTTAATAAACCATGTAACGTTTATAGTTGAAAGTATGATAAATACTCCTAATGATATATAGAAGAAATACCAGTGTATTGCCAAAGAACTCTGTGCATTAATTATTTCCCGTTTAATTGCTGCTCCAGCCGGTTTAATAATAATTTTAGGATTTCTCTGATTTAAGTCAGCAATTGTCCTTTTAATTTCGACTGAAATATTGTACAGTTTTCCCTTCCCGGCTGTAAATACTTCAATTATTCTCCCAATTGAATTGCTACTGCAATAATAGCTCTGCCTTGAAACAGAATCAACACTTAAGATCCTTTTCCCAGATTCATATAATGATAATGATACCGGCAGAGAAATGCTTCGGTAACTTCTGCCGGAGGGAATTATATATCCTGTTAAGGAATCATTTTTGTTAAGCGGCTGAGTATGGTCAAAATTAATCGCAATCTCATACTCTGCATTAATATCAGAAATGAAACTATAGTTATATTTTCTCCCCTCCAAAAATTCAGCTGGAAATTCCAAAGGTTTTCTTTGCTTAGGTTGTTTTAAGTAATTCAGAAGGTATAGCTGCCATAATGCAAAGACAAAAGCAGCGGCAGAGAAAATAAGCAGAGACAACCGGATTACTTTAGATATTTTCATATTAAATTAAGTTTATTTTCCCTTTTGCGTATGCGCATTCATGATGACTCAGGGAAGCAGACTCTTACCCTATTTTGAAAATAACCGAAAATTGATACTTTCTTTTTGTGGAAGCCGGTTTATTGGTTGTAAATTTTATCAGTCTAATATTTTTATAAATTTCTTTAACAATGAATCGTATATAATAAGGATATTTTTCGATTGGTATTTCGGCAGCTGTTCCACTGATAGTGTCCAATCTCATATTATAATCTGTATAAAGCAAAGAATTATTTTTTAAAGAATCCTGAATTCGAATTACATTAACACAATATTTGATAAGAATACCTTTTTCATCAACCAGAACCGGTGCCAATGCAACACCTTCTGCTCCATTGGGAAAGGAATTTTCCGGAAATGATATCCTGATATTCGGGTCATCTTTGATATCAAATGGAATATCATAAACCTGAACAGCGCAAGTCAAAGTATCCTGAGCCCATACGAGAAGTTCTGACTGCGCCATTATGCAAATGAATAGTAATAATAATTTCACGTTACCATCCGATTAAGAAAGTTTAATTATGATCTCATTATCTGCGAACAAGGATGAGTTCAATAGGATTACTGAGAAGGTGTATTTCATTTAGATCCTAAGTTTGGTGCCGTTTTAAAATAAAGAAAAACGTTATTAGCGCTTACGCCATCGGATCCAACTGACGAGAAACTCATCTATCTTAATCTTCAAATGAGATAGTTGTTCTGTTACTCCATAGCTTTGCATATGTATCGGCATAGTCTTCACGCTGCTTGACTGCTGCTTTACTTCTGAATCTTTTGTAGTAAGAATCCAGTGAATGACCAATCTCATGAAGAAGCAGGATTTCCAAGTAGTATTTCTTTACTTTTTCTTTTGTCCACTCAAGGAACCAGCCCTTTTCATCTTCTTTCAGCTCGTTTGTGTAATTCTTATAAAAGTTAATGACCTTGTTTTCCGGCTTATTTTTGCCGAACCTCATTTTATGATTCTTCGGGAATGGATAAAGCACAATCAGCTGGACTTTGCTTCCACAAATGAATTCTCCCTGCGGAGTGTCACCACTTTCATGATCACTCTTTCTGAATTTTCTTAGCCAGATATGCGTCAGACCTGAAATATGTTCCTCAGGAAGCCAAGACAGTACTCTCTTTATATCTTCAATGCTAACTGGAAAGTAGAAATCCCTAGAGGGATTATCATGAATAAATATGGGCTTTTCTTCACCATCCTTAGGAGGTTGAAGATTATGCTGCCGGTTAAAGATATTATCAGCAAGCTTAGTACGCATACGTCCGCCCTGGATGTCGCCAAGCTTTCTATTCTTCTTCCAGGCCGTTTGTTTTCTATTCTGCATCATATTATTGTCTTCTTAAATATGTCTCAACTCCCGCTATCCGGGACAATTATGGATATTTTCATGGAGATTCCATTCTGGTTAATAATATTCTTTTTCTCATATTCTTATAACAAGCGATCAATCCATATTCTTCTATTTGAAAATAAAGTGCTTCTTTAAATTATATTCATCATTTCCGCTTTCTTACTTTCATATTGTAAACTGTATCAATGCATACAAGCGGCATAACTCCGGTCTTTTCTTTAGTAAACGGATAAAGGACAAAATCACCTGTTATTTCTTCATCAAAGCCTATTGTTGGTAGCCATTGAGGCAAATTATAATAACCTTCTTTATAAAACCTTTGTTCACTTACACCATAAATCTTCTTTGTGCCGACCTTCCAAATTCTCACACTTGGATTTCCGTTCCAGTAGCTTAGCACTCCATGGATCTTAAAAGCCGGTCCAATTACCCCGGGATGCTTTCTGCACGTCTTACAATCCACCTTATTCGTATCCTGTTGAGAAAAACATGCTACAGATAAGATCAATGTTATAATAAAGGTAAGGGCTTTCATTTTACGCTATAGTCTGTTTTGGAAACGGAATTAGAAACGATCTTCAGTTGATCAAATATTACTTCAAGGTGAATTTCCATTTCTGACTGGTGTCTAGCGAAGAAGTTTCTTTTCAAGTCATGTATTAATGTTCCTTTGCCGCCGCCGTGTGATTCAACTTCATATTTCGAAGACTGTTGGGTCATTTCAAGCTCATACTTTGTATCAAAATAGGCCAGATCATTTTCAATTTTTTTTAGAGTGTAAACAGTTATTAATTTGATGTTTATGGGACTCGTTCCCGGGACGGGCAACTGTAAAGGAATTTCCTTTGTAAAACTGTCATTAATTGAAACCAGAGAATCGGGATATTGGAATTGACTAATGAGACTGCTGACAAGTCCTGAAAGCAACTCCTTATATCTCACTGCTGCATTACTGCCTGTAATCTGAACATCAGTAAATGTGTCATTCTCATTTATAATTCCAGATATTATAGTTCCCTTGAAATTGCTTGAATCGGGTGATTCCTTCTTTACACCGTTTACAACATTTGTCTGCGTTACATCTGTAAATTCAACTTTAATGGGGAAACTATTATTTTCCTTCAGTTTTCCTGTCTCAGCAATCTCAGATATATCCAGGTAAGATTTCGATGAAATGGGAAATGTGGTTCCCTTCTCTTTGAGCATTTTGAGCATTTCCTCCGAAGCTACAAAATTAATATCGGAGCTTGTTTCAGTTTTGCAGTGGATATTATATATATTATTGGGTTGATAGCGGTTCTTTATCAAGTAGCCTTCTGCTGATATCTGCAAAGGAATCATTACTGAAAGAACTATAAATACTGTAATTACATGTTTGATCATTGTTTGCCTTTTTTATATGTATTTTTCGAGATGATATTCCATTTCGTCGTTTTATTTATAATCATGCTGTTCTTATCCAATAAAACGCCTGTGCGAATTTACTTAATTAAAGCATTATTCTAAAACTTTCTTTGCTGATTCTTACCCGGCCTGTTCACCCACGCTGATCAATGGCGCGGGAATAATTAGTAATAACTCTTCCTTCAGATCCTGCCATCGGGATCAAGACCTTCATAGATTTAATTACTCACCTTACGCAATAAGGTGAAAATGGTGTAAAAAAAGAGTATATCATATCTA